>JBAXHK010000060.1:0-7649 GCA_037138935.1 Actinomycetes bacterium | reverse complement strand
TTGGCTATCGCAATGTCAACAACATCGTCGACCCAACCTTCAACCAGTGCCAATAGAGTCTCTAGTCGGGCAAGAGCCGCCCGTTGCTCATCGGTATCTGCTGGTTGTAGTAGCCCCGAAGCCATTAATTGCTGCAAAGCCTCCGGATTACTTAAGTCAACACCCTCCATTGACTCACTAAGTCGCGAAGAGTCAACGCGGATGCCACCGGCATACTCTTCAATCGCGCCAACCAGCCGCGGTCGTAGCCAAGCAACATGCGCGAAAAGACGTTGGTGCGCCGACTCGCGAAGGGCAAGATAAAGCCTTACATCATCTGCCGAAACTCCGATACCTTCGCCAATCAAGTCAATGTTGTTCGGTAACAGTGCGCAGGTTGCCTCGGCCGTTAACGGGATTCCGATATCACCGGCGCCAACAACCTCTTGTGCTAGCGCAGCCAGTGACTGCCCTAGCTGCATGCTGAAAGCTGCGGCACCAAGTTGTTGCACCATGCCCATCATCGGGCGGAGCATTGCCGCCATCTCAGCGGGCACACCACCGGCGAACATCCCACGCAACTGCTCTGGCAAAGCTGCAGTTAGCTCTTCTGGCGATAACCCTTCGGCTTCTGGCGCGGAATCTGTCAAAACCTGTTGCATTTGAATGGCAATCGGTTCGATGTAGCGCTGCCACATCGGCAATGTGGCTTCGAACCACTCTGATCGGCTCCAGGCTCGCGGCGGCGACGCAACAGCTGGGAATGTGGTTGCTTCATCAAGCCATAAGTCTGCAAGTCGCATCGATTCAGCAACCGCACGCTGCTGCGCATCAGCAATAACGCGATCACCGGTGGCGGTAAGAGTCTTTCGGGCAATCTCACTCACCATCGGCCAGTTGACCGGTCCGCTACTGGGGTTTTGCATCATCTGACCCAATTGCTGCAGGGCCGCACCAAGTGAAGACATATCGAACCCATTGCCACCGGGGTCCGGGGCGCCAAAGCCAAAGGGCAAGTTTCCGCTCACTAGATGACGGTACCTCCCCATGGCCCGCGTGGCCCGCGTGGCCCGCGCCAGAAGTGGCCATGAAGAGTAATGAGGCGAGACCCCTCAGTAGGGCCTCGCCTCATTTTGCTCAATGTCAGCTATTCAACTGTCGGTACCACCTATTGGGCGGCCTTACCGAGGATGCGCGTCACCTTGGTGCCGCAGGTTGGGCAGATGCCCTTGGCAAAACGTCGTCCATTGGTCTCTTCGACGTGACCGGTGAACTCACGTTTTGCCTTGCACTTAACGCAGTACGCCTCGCCGGTGTAACTCTCAGCCATTGGGACCTCCGTTTAATTGCTGAACCGCTGGGGGCGGCCAGGTGGTGTGCACCACCACATCCCATCGGGATTTCCTCACGATAGGGCAATTGCCGACTAGAACGGCCACGGCACGAGCGGCCCAAACTCAATTTCGCCTATGTTTTCGGGTATCTATCGAGAAATAACAGGATAAACCGGACATTGCGGCCACGGGTCGGGATGACCAGAGTCAGCACCGGCGGGCCAACTAAGAATTGCGCAGAAACCGAGGCGCCCAGGAGAAGACGGTCAAGAACTACGTCTCGAGCCTGCTCGCAAAGCTCGGCATGGAGCGTCGTACGCAGGCTGCCGGGTAGATGGCCCGCATGTCCGCCGAGCAGGATCACTCCCGAAACTGACGCTGACCCGGTGGTCCCCTGCCCCGAATTTCAGCAATACCATCGTATTTCCCCATCAGTGACGTACAGTGGCAGCACTTCACCACGCCACGCTCGGCAGGGGGGCCACATGTACAGGTCGTTGAGAACGCGGGCGGGGATGGCCACTGCCCTGCTGCTCCTCGTCTCCGGGCTCGTGTCCGCGGCCCCCGCCTCAGCCGCCAGCCTGCCGACGGCACCGCTGGTGACGTGGGTCATCGCCAGCGGCAGCGCTGCCACGCTGCACTGGGCTCCACCGAGAGATTCCGGCACCCTGGAAGGAATCCTCACCTACCGCATCGACTACACCAGCGATGGCGGCACATCATGGGCGATGGTGACGCTCAGCACCGGTTCCAGTCTCACCGGCTGGGGGACGGCCGACATCTCGTTCCCACTCGATCCGGAGGCCTATGTGCTCGGCACGAGCTATCAATTCCGCGTCGCCGCCATCAACTCCGTCGGCACCGGGCCGTGGTCCACCGCCTCCGGTAACTACATCCGATCGGGACTCCCCACCGAGCCGGTGCTCAGTGCGGTCGTCACACCCGGAAACTCACAAGCCTCTCTCCAGTGGTGCTGCTCGAGTGGACAGGGCAGTGCGATCACCGGTTACTCCATCAGGGCCTCCGTCGACGCGGGTGCGACGTGGGGTGTCGGCCCCGCCAATACAGGGAGCACGGCGATGTCCGGAACGGTTACCGGACTGACCAACGGGCGCAGCTACGTCTTTCAGGTAGCGGCCATCAACGCCAACGGCACCGGGACGTGGTCGGCTACATCGAACGCGGCGACGCCCACCGGACCGCCCGACGCCGTGACGTGGGGAACGGCGACCGCGGGTGCTTCCCAGGTCCAGCTCACGTGGGCCGCCCCCGCGAACAATGGCGGCAGCGCCCTCACCGCATACTCCATCCAGTCGTCGACCAATGGTGGCTCGACCTGGTCCGCACCCGTGCCGAACACCGGCAACACCAGCACCAGCGCGACCATCACCGGACTCAGCAATGGAACGGCCTACGTCTTCCGCGTGGCCGCACTCAGCGCTCTGGGCACCGGCGCCTGGTCATCGTCATCCGCGCCCGTGACCCCGACACCGGCCAGCGCACCGTCGGGCACCCCTCCTGCCACTACTCCTCCGCCGAGCACACCCGGGTCATCCACCACCACACCCGTCGCGACTGCGTCCTGTCCCGCGTCGCGGAGTCTCGGCCGGGGTGTCACCCTCGTCTCGTGGCCGGGCTGCGGCGTCACGGCCTCAAGACTGGCCGTCAGGCCCGCATCTCGGTCAGCGGCCCGCGCACGCACGGTCCGAACGCTGATCAACCGAGTGGTGGTCGTCAACATCCGGAAACTGCCGAGGTCCCAGCCGATGACGGTCGGGATGCGCATCGGCGGATCGTGGGTCGCCGTCGGCACGGCGATCAGCACGAGCCGCGGCACCCTGACTCGTCCTGCCTTCAGCGCCAGCCGTGCCGGGCGCTATCCGATCGAGTTGACCACGACGAGCGGCGTGCGCTACTACGTAACGGTTATCGTCGCTCGCAGTGGCTAGTGGGGGCCGCATCACCGTCATGCCGCTCGCGCTGTGTCTGACAGCGGCGTCGTTCGGCCTGGTCTTCGAGATCACAGGAGCGTTGATGGCGGTCGGGGGATACTGCGCCGAGGGGGCGCCTACGTCATCCGGCAGCACTGCCCCACCGGGACGGTGGTGATGACCGCATCCTTCGACCGCGCCCGAATCCACCGATGTCCTGACTATCCAGAAACTTGGTTTAACTCGCCGACCACCCGCGCGGGTTGATCGCTGGTGCGTACCGGTGATTAATCAGCGAAATCCTGCGCGGTTCGGTCCGAACGGGATACTGCAATTGATGCCAGAGCCGAACCATGACGACCATCGGCGTGCGCCAACTTGCGGGCAGGCGTTGTCGCTAATGATCACGGTGTCTACATGACCGTGCAATCTGGGCCCCAAAGTCTGTCACCTCATTGGCCTGGATCGGCTGATCGAGTGTTGCTCACTGGCGATCAGTCGCGGGCCGAGTGCCAAACGCCTCTTTTAACGACGCTATCGCTGCGGTGAACTCCCCTGGTATCACCCAGACCTTGTTGCTGTCGCCCTGCGCCAACTTCGGCAATGCTTCAAGGTACCGGTGCGTTAGGGCAGCCGGACTGGGCGCAGATTTGTGGATGGCTTCATAGACCTTGGCCACCGCCGTCGCCTCGCCCTCCGCGCGGTCCATGGCCTTGTTCGCCTTGGCCTTGAAGATCAAACTGAAACGCTGCCAAAGGCCCTTTGTTCTACTCCCTCATTCTTTGTGACTACCGCCAACTATGTGCGGCAGTAGTCACCATTTCACCCTCCGCGCCCAACTACCTTTCTCCAGCGCATTCGGACGCTACCAGTGGCAACTGGCCAGAGCTGGGGCCGCCGGTGCACTTAGTCCGCCTTACCGCATTTGCCCTGTGCATAGCAAGTAGCAATCCACAGGCCAAAGGTACGACCCTGCGGTCATGACAGTTTCAGATTCGCCATATTCGCCATATTCACCATATTCACCATATTCACTAAGCGACCTCATGCCCCTTGAAGCCCGACCCGTTTATCGTCGAGACTTCCCTACTAGCTGGCGCGAATCTGGTCACCTGGTGATCTGGGCCGGCGACACCCGAGCCGAACTTGACCGGATGGATGAAATCAATGTCCGGTGGCTGCGTGGCCTCGATGGCCTTCGCACCTGGCGCGAGGTCATCGATCAACTCAATATTGCCCCGGAAACCGCGGGTCGAATAATTCGGGCGCTGAAAGCCCTCGGCGCTATTGATGACGCCACCGACATGCCCAACAGTTGGCGCTGGCTCAGCGCGGTCGAACGAGATGAACAACTCGGTGACCTAGCCGCTGCCGCCCACACTTACCCGAAGGATCGCGAGGCAATCACCGCATTTGAGAGTCGCCAAGACACCAACATTCACGTTGTAGGAACCACCGCGCTCGCCAATGAGCTCTATTCGGCCCTGAACCTGGCCGGGTTACGAGTAATAAATTCCAATGTACCGATACCCAATTGCGATAATTATCAGAGCCTAATAATTTTTGCCGACGGTTTGCACCCAGACATCATCGACGAAGTCGACACCCCACTACATGATCACCCGCACCTGCCAGCGACGGTGTACGGGGCCCGCGCCATCGTTGGGCCACTTGTTATACCGGGTGAGACAAGTTGCCTGCGCTGTGCATATCTCCACACCGTCGATGCCGATGCCATGTGGCCAAAAATTACCCTGCAGTTAGCCAGCCAAATTCGCCGGTTGGTAACTCCCCCGAATGACCGCCTACTAATTCGCGCAACCGCCGTCCAGACCGCCCTTCTCGTTAGAACGTGGCTTGATCAACCACAAAATAGCGAGCAGTGGCGTGAGATCGCTTTTGAATTAAGGCTCCCCGGTGGCCGGGCAATGCCGGTGCGCCGACCGCCACACCCACTTTGTGGGTGCTCTTGGGCTCAACTTGACCCGATGCGCGCCCCATTAACATTTGGGTGACAATTAGGTATGGCCAAACTCCCACAAAATGCCCTCACCCGCAGTGTGCGGATGGCTGCGCTGCCGGCCGCCTTTGCTGGGCGAACCGCGCTGGGCTTCGGTAAGCGGGTCGGCGGAAAATCCGCTGAAATAGTGGCTGCTGAATTACAAGCGCGCACCGCTGAACAGATGTTCAAAGTACTCGGCGAGCTTAAAGGCGGGGCCATGAAACTTGGTCAGGCCATGAGTATTTTCGAGGCTGCACTACCCGAGGACATCGCCGGGCCTTATCGAGCGGCCCTCACCAAATTACAAGATGCTGCACCTCCGCTACCTGCTGAAGCTATCCACCAGATTCTCACCGACGAAATTGGCGTGGATTGGCGCACAAAATTCTTGGAGTTCGCAGACCAGCCCGCAGCGGCCGCCTCCATCGGGCAGGTACATAAAGCCACTTGGCATGACGGCCGCGTGGTGGCGGTGAAAGTGCAATACCCCGGAGCCGACAAAGCCCTAATTAGCGACCTCAACCAAATGGCGCGAATGGGTAAACTCTTTGCCTCCTGGATACCCGGTCTCGATATCAAGCCACTGCTGGATGAGTTACGCGATCGTGCCGTTGACGAACTCGATTACTTGCACGAGTCACAGAATCAACGGGCTTTCGCCATCGCCTACGAAGGTGACTCGGAGTTTGTAATACCCCATGTTCTTGTTGCAGCACCACATGTGCTCGTTAGTGAATGGATTGACGGCACCGCACTCTCATCCATCATTAAAGACGGCAGTCAAGCTGAGCGTGACGCAGCCGGGGTCCTCTATGAACGTTTCTTGCTATCTGGCCCATCGCGTGCTGGCCTCCTACACGCCGACCCACACCCCGGCAACTTCCGCATCACCCCGGATGGCCGTCTGGGCGTACTCGACTTCGGTGCCTGCGCATCATTGCCAGACGGCCTACCTTCGGCAATGGGTTCTTTACTTCGTATCGCCCAATTGGGGGATGCACAAACGGTAATCGAGGGTCTACGCGCCGAGGGTTTCATCAAGCCCAATATTGAGGTCGATGCCGAGCAAGTACTGGGATACCTCGAGCCTTTTGTTGATCCAGCCCGCTACGAAGAGTTCACTTTCTCCCGTGATTGGATGCGCGAGCAATTTACCCGCATGAACGATATGCGCAATCCCGATTTCGCCGTAGGACTGAAACTAAACCTGCCGCCGTCATATGCATTGATCCATCGGGTCTGGTTGGGTTGTATCGGCGTGCTGTGCCAACTCGGTGCCACCGTTCCGATGCGCGCTGAACTAACGCGTTGGGTACCTGATTTCACCGCTGCTGGCCACTAGCAACGAGCTAGCGGGTCGGGTCGCCCAGCAACTCTAGGAGCGTTGGCCCGTACAACTCCAACTTCGCCGGCCCGATGCCGGGTATAGCCGCCAACTGCTCCAAACTTGCCGGCAACTGTTCAACAATTGCCAGCAAAGTTGCATCGGTGAAGACGACGAACGCCGGGACTTCGCGTTCTGTGGCCTCCCGCAGCCGCCACCGTTTTAACTGCTCGAACTGATCAGGGTCATAAGTCGAAGGGCAGGTACGGCAACGGCCGAGGGAACGCTCGGGCGCAGTGACCAATCCCTTACCGCAGGTGCGGCACATTGCCGGCCCGCGCTTCTTTCGTTCGGTGCGCGCGCGGCCAGAGCCGCGATGCACACTCCCCCGCGACTGATCACCCTCAAGCCCATCAGCAAGTTGACCCGTTGAGTCGCGAAGGGTGATTAGGAATTTACTGAACTCCCGATTTTCGCGCCCACCTGGTTGCCGGGCTCGCGCCCAAGACAGATGCAAGTATGACTTAGCGCGCGTCATGCCGACATAAAGTAACCGGCGCTCCTCCTCTATCTCATCGGGAGAGTCCGCATTCGACAAGGGCAGTAACCCATCACTGCACCCGACAATGAAAACAACCTGCCATTCAAGGCCCGTGGCCGAATGCAAGGAGGAAAGGTTCACGGCATCGGCGGCCGGAGCATGTTGAGCCTCGGAGCGATGATCAAGTTCGGTGATAAATGCCGGCAAATCCCACTGCGGATTCTCGTCTGCCAAAGTCACCAATGCCGCGAGCGACTCCCAGCGTTCACGGACCGCACCGCTACCCTGCGGCCGTTCAGCGGCCCAGCCAGCAGCGCTGAGGATCCCGCGAACTTCATCACCGAGGACACCGGTGGCACCCCCGGCGCGCGCTGCGCCCCTGATACGAGTAACGCCCTCGCGCACCTCGGGTCGATCAAAGAATCGCTCAGCCCCTCGCATGACAACAGCGATCCCGCGCGCCGATAATGCCGCTTCAAGATCCGCCGATTGCGCATTCATCCGAAACAACACGGCGATATCGCGGGCAGAGATCCCA
>JBAXHK010000059.1:0-7650 GCA_037138935.1 Actinomycetes bacterium | reverse complement strand
CGGGGCACCGCGCTCAAGCGCCAAATCAACCAACGCGGTTACGCAACCGGTTGGGTCACCTTGGCCGAGGATTTCAGAAATCTCAATAAAACTCAAAACACCAGATAAACCGTCTGAGCAAAGCAGATAACGATCACCAACACGGGCTTCACGCATTGATAAGTCAGGCTCGACGGGATTGATGCCATCTACAGCCCGCATCAGTAGTGATCGCTTCGGATGTACTGCTGCGTCAGCCGGGGAAATACTGCCCCCATCGATCAAGGATTGGACATAAGTGTGGTCGTGCGTCAATTGCACAAAATCATTTTCGCGGAGTAGGTATGCGCGCGAATCACCAACATGCACAAGTGCGATGCGATCTTCAAGCCAATAGATCCCCGTGACGGTGGTACCCATACCCGTTAGTTCGGGGTCAGCGGAAATAACATCACCTATTGCGATCCCAACGTCGTCGATGGCATCGGCAAGTGCTCCCAACACGTCATTTACTTCTGGTGGGCTGGCTTCAAGATTCGCAACCGTTGCCACCGCAGAAGCCGAGGCAAGTTCACCAGCGGCATGACCCCCCATGCCATCGGCAACAAGAAGGAGTCTTGGGCTGGCGTATCCGGAGTCCTCATTTCCGCGCCGGATTAGGCCGACGTCGGAGCGGGCTGCGTAACGAAGCTGCAGTGACATCGCGCATTACCTCTGTAACTGCAAAGTAGTTCGGCCAACGCGAAGTGGTACGCCAACCGGGAGCACAGTTGGCGTTGTTATTCGCGTTCTATCAATCCACGTGCCGTTTGTTGAACCTAGATCTTCAACAACCCAAGCACCTTCTGATGGATAAACCCGAGCATGTCGACTCGATGCGTAATCGTCTTCAATGACGACTGTGGAGTCAGGGGCGCGCCCGATGGTCACCTGCGCGGTATTTAGTGGTATCACCGTGCCGGTAAGTGGCCCTTCGGTGACAACGAGTTTGGTACCGCGCACTTTCGCCTGCCTAGCGACCTTGGCAGGTTTAGGGGCCTTGGTTTGCCGAGTTCGACCGGTGGGCCGAGTTTCGGCGGGTTGGCGCAGATCTTTGCGCAATACCATGACGGTCATTAGGACAAATAGCCACAGCAGGCCCAAGAAGGCAAGGCGGACGAGGGTGAGCGCGAGCTCGGACACGATCAGCCGGCCCGGAACACCAAAGTGGTCGAACCCAAGGAAACCGAGCCACCATCTTCAATGGCTGATTCGGTGATCTTGACTCCGTTGACGAAGGTGCCATTTGTCGAACCCAGATCGCGCACGAGCACCGGTTGGCCCAGGATTATTTCGCAGTGATTGCGTGAGCAACCTGGGTCTTCAACCCTAATATCGGTCTCACTGCCGCGACCCAATCGAGTAATCGCACGCACTAATGGATAAGCGGTATCACCCAGAATCAAACGCGGCTGGTCTGCGACCGGAGCATTGCTGCCGGCTTGTTTGGCGCTGACCTCGGCGCGGGCCTCACTGCGCACCCGGAAGATACCCGTTTCTAGATCCTCGTCAGTACTTATTGTCACGGTCACCGACCCGAGCAAGGTGTACTGCTGTTCGGCTCCATAAGCCTTGACCAAATCAGCCAGCTCCGACTGCAGGGCATCGCGAAATACGGCCAAGCGCTTGTAGTCGTGGTCGGAGAGCTCAACATTGAAGATATTCGGGATGACGGTGCGATCGCGGCCGGTCACCGCCGCCCGGTCATCAATTTCGCGCTGCAAGGCAGCGGCAATCTCGACCGGCTGCACCTCGGCCTTAAAGGCCCGGGCGAAGGCGCCATTGACCATGCGGTCGAGGGAGTCCTCGAACCGTTCGAGCAAACCCACTTGCACTCCTTGAATATCCGCGGAATCGGTGAACCTTGATGGTAACCCGCAGGTAAGGGGCCAGCGGGGAGGCGCCCGGGGGGCGGAGCCGGTGAATCCGGCGCCCGCGATTTACTGCTGGATTAAATGAGGCCGCCGTCGATACCTGGCACGCGTTGCCAGCGCCCGATTAAGCAAAACTGATGGCGGGCAGACATTAAATCGTGGTTCAATAGTGAGTAATTAGTACCTAGGCGAGTCAGCCGGTTTACCCATCGAATGGAGTAGTAAATGAGTCTCCCCCGTACCCTGAGCATGTCGGTGATCGCGGCAACAATTGCGCTCACTATGTCATCGCTCCCTGCCCAGGCCGCGACGCTCTCGCCGCCGGTCGTCGCCGATGCCTACTCCGTAATGCTCACCGCATCGCAGGCTCAGGCGTTGGGGGTAAAAAAGCATTATTTAGCTGAATTCTCAATCGCATCTGCCACCAAGGGCACACCGGACGGTCTGTGGTTATGTGAATTGACGGGCGGCACCGGGATTGAAGGCCAAGGCGCGGGGCGCATACTCACTTCTGCTTTTGCTGACTTGAGTCTCGATTGGCAATTTGCAGTCGACCAGAAGATCCATTGGTACGCAAATGAGCAGTCGGCCAAGAAGGCCTACAACGCCATCGTGAAGCAGCTGAAGATGTGTGTGGGGCAGCAGATGGGCGACGCATCAGAGGTTTCTGGTGAGACCACTGTCGGCGTCCCTGCGATATTGACCAACGGCACCAAGAAGTCGAAGGATGGCGATGCGTTCCTTTGGATCAGTTCCAAAACCATTGATGCCGACGCCATGTCATCCTTATCCGATTACGACTACACAACGGTGCGCACCTTCGGAAACTTCATCCAGGTCATGGACATCCAATCTGAGGGCCGCGACGCGAAACCTTTTACCAAGAAGCAGATCGCGACCTTGGATAACATGACGGATTCGCTCGGAGATGCTTGGCAGGCGAAGTTCATGTAGCTCGATGCCTGCGGAAGGGGCCCGGGGATAACACCCTCAGCCCGCTGCGCATGATCGGGGTCGTTGAAATCACCGTAACGGAGTAAAAGCAGGCCTGCTCCGCTATCGTTTCTTAGAGCCAAGAGGAGGCGCTATGTCAGAGACCATGAGCAGCCAAGAGATCCGTGAGCTTGATCTAACGGCGGATGCAATTGAAGAGACGAAGCACCTTCAAAAGAACTTCGGCCGCAAAGAAATCCTGTTTTTCACGATCTGCACGCTCGTTGGTGTTGACACCATTGGCCTACTTGCCTCACTCGGCGCTGAAGCTTTCACCTGGAATGTAATTTTAGCGCTCACATTCTTTATTCCGAGCGCGCTCCTGTTCGCGGAACTTGGCACCGCATTTCCGCAGGAGGGCGGCCCCTACATCTGGGCTCGGCTCGCATTTGGGCGTTTGGCCGCGACGATAAATAACGTTCTTTATTGGGTTACCAACCCGGTGTGGATCGGTGGCACCCTAGCGATTGTTGGCGTTACGACCGTCTCAGTGTTTTTCCTCAATGGTGCAGAACTTTCAACTTTCTGGTTCTACGCCTTCACGTTGGTTTTCGTTTGGGTCGGAACTTTCGCAGCGATCTTGTCTTTCAAAGTAGGCAAGTACATCCCAATCGCAGGGGCGTATGCACGCTTTATTCTCCTCGGTTTCTTTACGCTCTCGACGATAATCTACGCGATGCAAAATGGTGTTCATGGTGTTGGCCTTGGCGACTTTGGTGTATCTACTGCTGGCTTTTTCGGCCTAGCTGGATTGATCATGTTCGGCTATGTCGGGTTTGAACTCCCCAACACCGCCGGCGATGAAATGAAGAACGCAGAGAAGGATGTACCGTTCTCCATTTTTCGCTCGGCGATAGTTGCGATTTTGATGTACAGCGTCCCGGTGATCTGCGTGATCATCGTGCTCCCAACCGACCAAGTGTCTGGTCTCGGGGGCTTCATCGACGCGATGCGATCTGTCTTCACGGTATACGGAGGAGGCATTGACGCTGATGGAGTAGTTAGTCTGACGGGTGCTGGCGCATGGCTCGGTGCAATCAGCGCACTGCTTTTCATTCTCTGCCTACTCTCCAGTGGTGTTGCCTGGATCATGGGATCTGATAGAGCAATGGCGGTATCAGGTTACGACGGCGCAGCACCGAGATACCTAGGCAATATCTCCGCAAAGTTTGGTACGCCGGTGCGGGTCAATGTGATTTCTGGAATTTTGTCCAGCGTCGTGGTAATTGCAGTCCACGAAGTTAGTGGCGGTGACGCAGCGAAGTATTTCGGTGCGATTCTTGGCATCGCAATCTCAACGACCTTAATTTCCTATATTGCGATCTTCCCAGCCCTGTGGAGGCTGCGGATAACCCATCCAGATCATCCGCGGCCCTATCGAGCTCCATGGGCGCCGTTGCTTTCGGTGCTACTTACTTCATGGGTCATCTTCGCGACAATTGAACTGCTGCTACCCGGCATCGGAGTTGATTGGTTTGGAGATGCCTTCAGGCCCGAGGGTTGGCTCGCCGAGGAACGCTGGGGCTATCTTCTAGTTGAGGCGGTGCCACTGGCGATCTTCGTAGTTGTTGGCATTATTTTCTATTTCACGGGATCACGAACTAGAGAGAACAAGGCTGCAAGCTCGTAGTAATTTAAAAGGGGCTAAAAGCCACGGGGGATGCACGGGCTAAATAGGCGCCTGTATCGTTCACTTTGCGCCGAAAGGCGTAAGCGCGAGTGGCGGAATAGGCAGACGCGCACGGTTCAGGTCCGTGTACTCGAAAGGGTGTGGGGGTTCAACTCCCCCCTCGCGCACCAGACGAAGGCCCCATCAGCAGGTAAGGGGGCCTTCCACATTCCCAGCGTTAGGAGCCATCCCATGATGAGGTTTCTGCGGGATTTGTGATACCCCAGACAGCATTAGGGTTTTGAACCCAAGACGAGCCGTTCCAGAAAATTGTGCGATTACATACCCAACCTCCGGTAGTGCTTGTCGCCCACTCCGCCCACGAGGCATGCCAACCGATGCTACAGATGTTTCCCTCTGTCCGACCGTAGGACTGAAGCCAGGGTGTAGGTGCACTCGAAGTTGAACCGGATGGAGTTGAACCGGATGCAGTTGAACCGGATGCAGTTGAACAGGATGGAGTTTGTGTGGCAGAAGCTACAAAACTGGCAGACGAAAAGCTCGTATCTCGCAACTCAAAGTAGTTATCCGCCAAACATGGATCTGGTGAAAATGTGCCCAAAGTCGTTCCAAGACTCGGTGAACCCGAAACTGACTGGATATTGACCTCGGAGGGCTCCCAATCAAGGGTTATTCCCAAATCATAGAAAGCGACGCCGTTGATGGGGGGGGGAGCGGTAGCGGCGTCAACCTGCAATGTCATCTGGTCACTATTCGCGTTAGTGGTTAAGTTCTTGACGGGAGAGATCACCCAGTTCACTCCCGCAGGGGACCAGGTGCCGACATTGCCCGATCCGGCGCTAAGGCTAAAAGCGGATACGGCATTGGCAAAGAATCCCCCGCCGCTGCCATTATTCCCAGTCGCTGTGCTGTTCAAATTTAATGTGAATGAATACGAGAAAGTGTCTCCGACAACAATCGATGTGCCTACGGCGCTCGTTGCCCGAGCCGTTCCAGAAACCACCAAGGTGTTTGCCGCTTGGGCCGGTGTCGCAGACAGCATTAACCCAACAGTGGCCGCCACCACCGTTAAGGCAAGCCGAGACATCAGGCTGCTCGACCGCCCAATCCGCATGACCGGACAGGTGAACTTGTTGGATGAGCAATCACTTTCGAACTGTAAGTGCTGAGGTTCAATTCCGCACCTCGAGCACGGTCCGGGCAAGGCGGAGTTCGCGGGCCGCTAGCTTGAGCGGTGCTGTTCGCCATCGTGCATTGCCAAAGCGAGCTGGCTGACCAGGATCTCCGGTGCCTGAACCATCGCTGGGCCGTACCAGGTGAGCGAACGCCCATCGACGAGCGCGCAGGGAGTGGGGTCGAACGACTCCGGGCCGTCGTGTGCGTTGAACGCGTAGGGCTCGTCGGGTAGCACGACGAAGTCGTATGGGGGCAAGTCCTCGAGCCTCATGCGGGGGTACCGCTCAGGGGAGTGGGCGAGAACATTGTCGACACCGAGGCGGCGCAAGACATCACCCGCGTAGGTATCGCTGCCGACGTGCATCCAGGGCCGTCGCCAGATGGTGATGACGGCTCGGCGGCGCTCGGCGGCAGCGGGTTCAGGCAGGCCGTCCCACCGGGAGAGAGCGTCTTTAAGCCAGGAGCGGGAGGGAGCGTCGATTGCCTCGAGCAGTCGCGCCATGGAGGTCAGGGCCTGCTCGACGGTGCGGATATCGGTGACCCACACCTGCTGCCCCGCTGAGCGCAGGGCGTCTACGTCGTCGGCCCGATTCTCCTCGGCATTGGCGATGACGAGGTCTGGGGCAAGGCGAATAATCGCTGCAACATCAGGGTTCTTTGTTCCACCGACGCGCACGGCATCAAGATCTATCGGATGGCTGCACCAGTCCGTCACGCCGGCTAGGGTTTCGGGTGCGCTAGCGGCGATTGTCTCGGTGAGCGAGGGGACAAGGCTAACGATCCGCCGTGGTGCCGTGGCGAGCCGAACCTGGGCTCCCGTATCGTCAACGTGGATCGTCATGCCGCCAGAATGTCACAGGCCGTCCGAGCCGCGACACAGGCGAGCTCGACATATGCGAAGGGGCATCATGAACGACGAGGCAGTGCTGTACGAAGTCCGCGATTCGATCGCGCGCGTAACTCTAAATAGGCCGGCTGCCGGTGGCGCGCCTCGAGGTCGCGCTCGCCGACATCCTCGTGCCGGTCATGATGGGAACTGAACAGCCCGCTCCCGCTTGAGTTCCCAGCGCGCGATGGACCGCAGGTGCACCTCGTCGGGGCCGTCGAAGATCCGAAGTCCCCGGTGCCAGCCGTACATGCGTGCGAGCGGTACGTCGTCGGTCATGCCCATCCCGCCGTAGATCTGGATTGCCCGGTCGATGACCGCGCACGCCATCCGCGGTGCGATGACCTTGATTGCGGCAATCTCCATGCGGGCGGTCTTGGCGTCGCTCTGATCGATCATCCAAGCGGCCTTTAGGGTGAGAAGGCGTGCCTGCTCGATCTCGATGCGGGATTCGGCGATATCGCGCTGAATGGTCCCCTGGTCCGATAGCGGTCCGCCGAACGCCACTCGACTCTTCGCTCGGTCGACCATCATCGCGAGGGCACGCTCGGCGGCGCCGATGGCACGCATGCAGTGGTGGATACGGCCGGGGCCCAGGCGAGCCTGCGCGATCATGAATCCGTCGCCGGCCTCCCCGAGAAGATTCGAGACGGGAACACGGACGTCCTTGAAGAGGATCTGTGCGTGACCGTGCTGGTCATAGTGGCCGAGGACGGGAAGTGATCGCTCGATCGTGACGCCGGGGGTGTCCCGGGGAACTAGGACCATCGACTGCTGGCGGTGGGCCGGCCCGTCGGGATCGGTCTTGCCCATGACGATGAAGATCTGACAGCGCGGGTCCATCGCGCCACTCGCCCACCACTTGAGCCCGTTGATGACCCACTCATCGCCATCGCGCTCAATCGAGCAGGTGATGTTCGTGGCGTCGCTGCTCGCGACCGCAGGCTCGGTCATGACGAACGCGGAGCGCATCGTGCCATCGAGGAGCGGCGCGAGCCAGGTCGCCTTCTGCTCGGGTGTTCCGAACAGGTGCAGGGTTTCCATGTTGCCGGTGTCGGGGGCTTGGCAGTTGA
>JBAXHK010000058.1:0-7652 GCA_037138935.1 Actinomycetes bacterium | reverse complement strand
AATTGACCTAATGGATGAATCCGCATCTCGACTTCGCATGGAAATTGATTCATCTCCGGTTGAGATTGATGTACTGCAGCGCCAGGTCGACCGCCTACGTATGGAGGAGTTGGCTGTTGCCAAAGAGACCGACGACCAATCGAAGGAGCGACTTCAAAAGATTCGGGCCGAAATTGCGGATAAGGATGAAGAGCTGCGTGGCTTGCGAGTGCGTTGGGATGCTGAGAAGCAGGGCTTGGATCGAATTGGCGAGATCAAAGTTTTAATTGATGATCTACGTGCGGTAGCCGAAAAGTCACAGCGTGAAGGGAACTTTGAGCAAGCATCGCGGATTCTCTACGCCGAAATCCCCACCTTCGAAGAGGAGTTAGTCCGCGTTACTGCGGAGACAAATGCGCGTGACTCCGCGATGGTTAAAGAGGAGGTCACGGCGGACGATATAGCCGAGGTGGTTTCGGCCTGGACGGGCATCCCAGCGGGCCGACTCCTTGAAGGTGAAACCCAAAAGCTCCTCCAGATGGAAGATCAGCTGGGTAAACGAGTTGTCGGGCAGGGCGAGGCGGTGCGTGAGGTCTCGGACGCCGTCCGGCGAGCCCGGGCCGGCATCGCTGACCCGAATCGCCCCACCGGCTCTTTCTTGTTCCTCGGCCCGACCGGTGTCGGTAAGACGGAGCTCGCGAAAGCGGTCGCCGAGTTCCTTTTTGATGACGAGCGCGCGATGGTACGAATTGATATGAGCGAATACTCCGAGAAACATTCGGTTTCACGCCTAGTCGGCGCACCTCCCGGATATGTCGGGTATGAAGAGGGCGGCCAGTTGACCGAGGCGGTTAGGCGGCGCCCGTATTCAGTGATCCTGCTCGATGAAGTCGAGAAAGCTCACCCAGAGGTGTTCGATATTTTACTGCAGGTGCTAGACGACGGCCGCCTTACTGACGGCCAAGGCCGTACTGTTGACTTCCGCAACGTCATCTTGATCCTTACCTCGAACGTAGGCTCACAATTCTTGGTTGATACCGATGTGCCATTCGATGAGCGCAAGGCCTTGGTCATGGGTGTCGTGCAGCAGAAGTTCCGACCGGAGTTTTTGAATCGCCTCGATGCCATGTTGATGTTCGAACCACTTGATCGCGCCGAACTCTTAAAGGTCACCGACATTCAAATTGAGCAACTGCAGCACCGGTTGCAGGATCGCCGCATCATCCTTGAGGTAACCGATGCGGCAAAAGCTTGGTTGGTTGAGCAGGGCTTCGATGCGGTTTACGGAGCACGCCCACTGCGCCGGTTGGTGCAAACGGCTATCGGTGACAAGTTGGCCAAGGGAATCTTGTCGGGTCAGGTGCGTGATGGCGACAAGGTGGTAATTGGCACTTCGGATGATGGTGAACTAACTTTGAAAACTTCCTGAGCGCGATAACCGGACGGTTGTGCCTAGCTAAGACCGGCGCGTAGTCGATCGAGGGCCTCATTTAGAACTTCGGTGCGCTTGCAGAAAGCCCAGCGTACATAAGGCCGGCCGACTTCGGGATCATCACAAAAGACACCGTGTGGGATGGCAACCACTCCAGCCTTATGCGGCAGTTCGCGGCAGAAAGCCAACCCATCGGTATAGCCAAGTGGGCGCACATCGGTGGTTGCGAAGTACGTGCCTTGGGGGCGGATTACTCCAAAGCCGAGTTCCTCGAGCCCGCCACAAAGTAGGTCGCGCTTAAGGGCTAAATCGCTCCGAAGCTCGCGGGAGTACTGGTCAGGTAAGCCCAGGCCGTGGGCCATCGCGTATTGGAAAGGGCCGCCCGACACGAATGACAAATGCGGGAGCGCAGTGCGTAACGCTGCGATCAAATCGCGTGAGCCTGATGCCCAACCCACTTGCCAGCCGGTAAACGAGCATGATTTGCCGCCTGATCCTACAGTTATCGTGCGCTCGAACATGCCGGGAAGAGTGGAAATAGGTATGTGCTCATGTTCGTCGAACCAAAGGTGTTCGTAAGCCTCATCCGATAACACCAGAATGTCATTTTGAATCGCGATAGTTGCAACCGCCTTCAACTCCTCAAGGGTGAAAATAACTCCGGTTGGATTGTGGGGTGAATTGATGATGATTAGTTTGGTCTTAGGAGTAATAGCAGCTCGAAGTGCGTCAATGTCTGGCCGTAGTTCTGGCCCGCTCATCGGTACGCCAATTCGCGTACCGTTTGCTATCGAAATAGCTGCTGCGTAAATATCGAACCAAGGCTCAAACATAACAACTTCGTCACCAGCATCAACGACTGCGATCAACGTCGCCGCAATTGCTTCGGAGGCTCCGGTGGTAACCACGACATCAGTATTTGGATCTAGTGAAATCCCATAAAAGCGCTCTTGATGAGAGGCAATAGCATGCCGCAGCTCGGGTATGCCAATGCTCGGTGGGTACTGGTTACCGCGGCCGTCATTAATCGCCGCAATTGCCACCTCTTTAATCTCGACCGGCCCGTCGGTATCGGGAAACCCCTGACCTAAGTTCACCGCCCCAACTTCGAGGGCCAAACGTGACATCTCGGCAAATACCGATTCAGCATGGGGGCGAAGCCGAGGGACTAATGGTGGAGTTCTTCGCGACATGGGTAGAACGCTAGCGGGTCACCTTGATTACCCTTGGGGCCGATGCGGCCGAACCGAGTGCATTGGTTGCCACCACGTTGCAGGAATAGTAGGTGGGCCGCAGTCTCTTCAAAATTGCCCATCCACGATCAACCGGTGCGAGCTTTGCTGGTCCGCCGGCAAGTGGCGAGCAGGTCAGGTAGATGTCACTGATTGGCGCGTCATTGGCCGCGGACCGTTTAACGTTGACTTCGATAGTGCGTGCGTAGCTGCTGAAAACTTTACGGATCGCACCGGGTGTCGGCACGCCAAGTGGAGTACCGCTCACCGCTACCGAGATTGGTGAGGTACCGAGTGGATTGGAAGTAGTGCCGGTGATCGCGTAGGCGGTGCCGTTGGCCAAGTCACTAATCGTGCAGAACGGCACCTGCATATCAACACGAGGTGTGCCGGTGCAAGTGAAAACTTGACCGGTGGCAGGGTCAGTTGCAGTTGCGGTATATGCGGTGACGATCGAACCGTCGTCAGTAGCATTGAAGTTGACCCGTAATGCCTTGTTGAGCACGGTCACCTCAAGGGTGGGCGCCGTCACAGGGGCTAAACTCACCAAAGCATTATTTGCGATGAGAAAATCGGCCATAGCTGAAACTCTGGTGTAGACGCCGGGTAACGAGGTTGCGCAGTTCTCACCCCAGCTGACGATGCCTATCAAACGCATGGCGCTGCCCTCACCACTAATCAAAGGCCCGCCGGAGTCACCTTGGCAACTGTCAATTATTTTTCTGTTGCTTGCTACTCCCACCGCGCAAAGCATGGTGTCTGGTGACGCATCACCGCTCTGGAAGCCATCGAAGGTGACTCCACTGACGCTAAATTGCGATCCGCCGCCACAACTTGCATCCGGGAAAACGATCAGCCGGCCAATCTTAAAGGTGTCGGGGAAACTCTCCCCTTTGGTTAAAAGATTTCCCCACCCGCCTACTTTCGCCACCGCGCCGACTGCCGTAAGAGACTGCGCATCGGTCGGGCGCATCGGCAAAATTGTCCGTACATCAGTTACTGGCGCAGTGAGTGTTAAAACGGCAATGTCAAAAGTTGTTGTCTCAGGGTCATAGTTTGGGTGCACAGTTATTGCCTGCACGCCAACGGTACGTACATTGGACGACTTAAGGTTTCGTGCCAAGGCAACGAGGATGTCCTCGGGGGCTGTCAGGGACTCGGTCGTGTCATTGAGTACACAGTGTGCTGCGGTGACAACGGTGGTGGGAGTCGTTAAGGCGCCACCACAAAACTGGGCCTGGAAGGCCCCTTCGTCCTCGAAGTCATATGCGTTAAGGAGGGCGACGAGGAAGGGGAGGTCACCGGGGGCGGAGTCGTCACCATTGACGATGCGGGGAGTACCTGATTCGTGGGGGGCGGCAATTGCCGCGCTAACGGTGCCGGTAGCGAGGCCTATTGCTAATAAAGTCACGATGCCTTGTGTGAGGCTTCGTCGCATCCGGGAACCCATGCGCCTACGGTACGTTGCCAACTCAAGAGGTTGTTGCTGGACTCTGATTTCGCGCTTCTCGGACGAAGGAGTGAAATGGCTATAGCGCTGGTGACCGGCCCGACCGCCGGTATCGGGCGGGCTTTCGCGGTGGCCTTGGCTCGAGCCGGGTTTGACCTGGTGCTGGTGGCCCGGGACGAAACCCGCTTGGCTGAACTAGCCGGGCGCCTGTCCGTAGATTTTGGCGTCAACACCGAGGTAATTGTTGCCGACCTCGGTGATGGGCCATCGTTAGCGAAAGTCGAAGAGCGCCTAGGTCGAACCGACCTCCCGATCTCGGTATTGGTCAACAACGCCGGGTTAGGCATCAAGGCGCCCTTTGCCAAAAGTGATATCCGTGATGAGCAGCAAATGCTTGATGTACTTGTTAGATCGGTGATGCGAACAACTCATGCGGCAGTGCCCCTGATGGTGGACCGAGGTTTCGGAGTCATTATCAATGTCAGCAGTATTGCGAGTTGGGTAACCGGCGGCACCTACTCGGCAGCGAAGGCCTGGGTCACGGTCTTCTCGGAAAGCTTGGCTCAGGAGTTGATTGGCACGGGAGTCCGGGTCACCGCGGTCTGCCCCGGGTATGTGCACACCGAGTTTCATGACCGTGCCGGTATGGATATGTCGACTATTCCTGACTGGATGTGGCTTGAAGCCGAGCAGGTGGTTGAGCAAGCAATGCGTGACGTTTCCCGAAATCGACCGGTTAGTGTCGCCGGTGCGCAGTACAAGGCCCTTTCGCTCTTGGTTCGCTATGCACCTCGCCCGCTGGTGCGCTTTGCGACAGCAACGAGCCGGGTATCAGGACGGCTTGGGAGGCGTTAGCTGTCGGCGCTGGCAACCAGCACAGTTGCTAGTTCATCAATCCCTTTGAGTTTTAGTTCCTGCCACCCTCGAAGCTCAGGTAATCGTGAGGTGGTGGTGACGGTTAGTTGGATTAGATGAACCGGCGCATCGGGCCACTCCGGCCCGGTTGGATCGGTAATCGGATCGATTAAGTAGTAGGCAGCGACTCTACGGTGCGCAGTTCGCTGGGCGAGGGCAACCGCCGGCAAAAAATCGACACTGCTCGCCGGCGCGACCACAACCAGTGGGCCGCGCGGGTCATGTTCATGGAGCTGAGCGCAGATAAGAACAGACATCGGAGCGACTGAAACTGGTGGGATATCGATAGAAAAAGCGAATCCGCCTAAATCAGTTATTTCCCGCAGCAGGGTAGCGCGAAATTCGGCCGCCCCGCCGGGCAGGATGATGATTGTTCCGGCGCTCACCTGTTGAGCATAGAGTTCACCCCATGACGAAGTCGCCAGCATGGGAACAGCTCCGCCAGGAGATCATCAAGAAAGCGGTAGTCCGCGGCAAGGTCACATTGTCCAGTGGGCGTGAAGCCGACTATTACGTCGACCTTCGGCGAGTAACCCTCGATGCGGTAGCAGCCCCTTTGGTCGGCGCAGTTATGCGCGAACTGACCAGTGACCTTTCCTTTACCGCGGTTGGCGGCTTGACCCTTGGAGCGGATCCGGTCGCGACCGCGATGATGCACGACGCGGCGCAATCTGGAGTATTGCTAAATTCCTTTGTGGTTCGTAAGGCAGAAAAGCAGCACGGGCTGCAAAAGCAAATCGAAGGCCCAGATGTGTCTGGCGCACGCGTGCTTGCCGTTGAAGACACGTCAACTACCGGGTCATCGGTGTTGATGGCAGTGGATGCGCTCGACCGAGTCGGGGCAATAACTGTTGCCGTTGCGGTAATCGTTGATCGCGGTGCCGGGCCGGCATTTATTGAGCGGGGATTTGACTACCGCGCAGCGTATTTGTTATCGGATCTTGATTTGAACTAGCCGGCGGCGCGTTCGCGCCGAAGCTTTATGTACTCAAATACCAAAGGCAAAATGCTTACGAAGACGACAAGTATCAAAATTATTTCAATGTTCTTTTTGACGAACTCGATATTTCCCAAGAAGTAGCCGGCCAGGGTTACCAATCCGGCCCAGAGCACCGCACCGATGAAACTAAAAACCACATACTTGCGGAAATCCATTTTGCCAACACCGGCAATTGCCGTTATGAAAGTACGCACTATTGGCACAAAGCGCGCCATGACAATCGCTCGGGCTCCGTACTTCTCGAAGAAGGCATGGGTCTTGTCGACATATTCCTTCTTGAAGAAGCGAGAGTCAGGGCGTTTGAATAGGGCAGGTCCGGCTTTCAGTCCGATCCAATAGCCGACAATATTGCCAAGGATCGCCGCCAGAATTAAGAGCAATACTGCGACACCAATGTTGACCGCGATAAAGCCCTGCGCGATCAGCATGCCGACTATGAACAGCAGCGAGTCGCCGGGTAGAAAGAAGCCGATCAGCAGCCCACATTCGGCGAAAATAATGGCAAGTGCCACCCAGAAGGCGACCGCTCCGAGACTTTTGAGCATGGCTTCTGGGTCCGGGCCGAGGGTGTGGACAACTGCTGTAAGGGCATGCATGTGAAGGAGGCTATCGTCGGAAACGTGGAAACCCCGGACGCACCCGCCGAAATCGGGGTTGGACCGCACCCAAAACCCTGGCCGGTAGGTGCTCATTTTGACCCTGAACTCTTGGCTGAAGGTGATCGTCGGAACGTAGTAGACAAATATCGCTACTGGTCACTCGAAGCAGTCGTAGCCGATCTTGATACCCAACGGCACCCATTTCATGTGGCCATCGAA
The DNA here is from genome assembly GCA_037138935.1 of Actinomycetes bacterium. GTDB lineage: Bacteria > Actinomycetota > Actinomycetes > S36-B12 > S36-B12. Next base: position 826 of record JBAXHK010000058.1, on the reverse strand, counting down.
AACTTCCAGCATGACTTTAATATTGGTTCGGTAGTCCGTACAGCCAATGCTTTTATGGCCAACGAGGTTCACATCGTCGGCAAGAAGAGATGGAACCGGCGCGGAGCGATGGTCACCGATCGGTATCAACATGTGAGCCATCACCCCGACCCGACCGCTTTAGCGGCTTGGGCTCGCAACAATGAGATCGTGATTATTGGTATCGATAATGTGCCCGGGTCGGTGCCACTTGAAACCCACCAATTGCCCGAACGTTGTGTTCTACTCTTTGGCCAAGAAGGTGAAGGGCTGACGCTGGAGGCGCGCGCGGTTTGTAATTCGGTGCATTCAATCGCACAATATGGGTCGACTCGCTCAATTAACGCCGGGGCCGCGGCCGCTATAGCGATGATTTGAACCTTCCTGGTCAGGCCTATGCCGCGATGCTGCGCTCGCCGCACGCGCATGCGCGTATCCGCGCGATCGACACCTCTGCTGCGCTGAAGGTGCCGGGGGTGCTGGCGGTGTACACCGGCGCCGACCTGGAGGCGGACGGCGTGGGGCCTATTGCGCCTGATTACAATTTCATGGGCACGATCGCGCAGCAGCGCGAGATGCCCGACGTGGTGCTGGTGAACCGCGACGGCTCGGATATGTTTGCCTCGCCATATCACCTTCTCGCGCGTGATCGCGCGCGCTTCAACGGGCAATCGGTGGCCATGGTGGTGGCCGAGACCGTGGGTGCTGCGAAAGACGGCGCGGATGCCATCGAGGTGGATTACGAACCGCTGGACTCGGTGACGGTGACGCGCGACTCGTAGTCGCGAATCTGCTGTTTGAGGATCTG
>JBAXHK010000057.1:0-7690 GCA_037138935.1 Actinomycetes bacterium | reverse complement strand
CGACGGCTGCATCGTCAATCTCAGTTAGCAGTAAGTCCGCACTGTCGGGAGCTCGTACCGCCGGGTTGCCGCGACCACCGCACGCCGCGATGAAAGATGGCACGGTTGTGCCGAGCGCATCGCGCACCCGACCATCGCGTGATGGCCCCTGCGAGAGCAAAGACTTGCCGAGCACGATTACCCCGACCACGGGCGGGCGCACGATGTCAACACCGTCATAACCGGCGGCTGCAGCAAGCGACAACATCGCGGGAGTCAGTGCTCGCCCGGCGGGCACAAGCAAGGTGCCGCTAGGGGCGGACTCCGCCTGCTTAATAATCCCTGAGCCGAAGGTGGGCCGGGCGCGCTCGTCGGGTAATTGGGTTAGCTCATCAAGACCCACGACGCTAACTGTGCCGTCACCATGATGATCGGCGGCTGAACTATCGATGGCAAGGACCGCATCAGCGTGAGCGGGGATTGGGTCACCGGTGCGCACTCGCATGGCGCGGCTCGGGCGTAGAGGCACTTCGTCGGTTAACTGCCACGGACCCTCGCCACAAACTGCGTATCCATTCATTGCGGCACTATCGACCACGGGGTCATCAAGTAGCGTCAAAATGGGCTGCGCCAAGATGCTGCCGGCGGCCTCATCGAGGCGGGCGTAGGTACTTGGTAATTGCTGCGCACATGAACTTGCGACCTGATGGGCTTGGGTCCAAGTAAGCACGCCATCTAGCCCGTAGGTGCTCATGGGCTGATAGTCCCACAGTTTGTCGCTATCGGCGGAGTGCGCGCGGTGCTCAGACTGTTGAAGTTTGATCTTGTCGGACCGGACGCTTTGGCGCTGGTGCCGGCACAAACCCTCGTGCTAGTAGTGCAAAGACCATGAGACCACCGCCTGCGATCAGCAGCGCGAGTGACCACTCGGTGAGTGCGTCGGTGCCGGCCAGTACGTAATGCGCCGTTGCAAAAGGCCAGGCCGCATAGGCGAGTAGATGCACTCGTTGAAATGCGGTATTACCGGCTTTACCGAGTTTGGTACGAATCCGACCAAGAATCGACACGGGGATGATCAGCCAGAAAGCGATGATGCCAAGGGCAACGGCGAACGGTTGCCACGGCGCCAGCCCTGGAATAAGAATCTGCGGGACAGTGAACGCCACCTTCGGGTCGATCAGCAGCATGCCCATGTGCACGACTAAGAAGGCCAACGCGGTCACACCCAGCCAGCGGTGCATATCGAGTAGTCGCATTGGTGAAGCCACCCGACCGAGCAACCTGGTGCGCAGCAAAATCCCCCAGAGGACGACGGCGGTAAGTAGGCCCCATGCCGTGACGCCACTGGCGCGGATCAATAGCCAAGTCCAGGGAATATCAGCCATGGGGAACTCCAACAAGTGATGGTGAAGTTTGGGTCATGATCAAATCATCACTTGTCATGAGTAGCGCCAGCAGGCCGCGCTCGTTCAGCCAAGGCGCTGCGGCGCTGGAGCCCAAAAGTAGGGCCGCCGTTGCAGCGCTTTCGGCAGCGGCGCCACTTTCAGCTGCAACGGTTACCTGAACTAGATCTCCGCGAGAGATATCTCCGGTGCGCGGGTCTATGACATGGTGACGCCCATCAGCCCAACGCCTCTTTAGCACGGTCGAGGTTGCAACTGCAGACCGTGGAGTACCAGCCGGGAAGTAGAGCCAGTGGGCAACACGATCATCGCCTTCGGTAGCGCGTTCGTCCTCGATACCGATAATCCATTGCTCAATAGGGTTGCCGTCGGAATCAACGGGCATACCGGAAACCACAATGTCGCCGCCAAGATTTACGAGTACCCCTACTGCGCCCGCATTGATCATCTCGGTCACAATGGTGTCGGCGGCAAGACCCTTACCAATTGCGCCCGGATCGATTCCGACTCCGCTGGGCAAGTCGATGGTGTGATTGATTTCGTCAATGACAACCTCATTCATGCCTGGCGCAGCAGCTATTTCTGCGATTGCCACTGCCTCACGTGCCAGTACGGTGGCGAAATCTGCGTCATAGCCAATCGCCCGCATAGACGAAAGTACCGTCGGGTCGTAGAGGCCATCGGTCGCTGACCAAGCACTTCGCAATGCGACCACGAGGTTGAGGAGCTCCGCGGAAACGACTACAGGACCGTGTCCGGCCCTAGCGTTGAGCCGATTTAGCTCACTATTTGGGCGAAAGCGTGACCAGCAATCTTCGAGCAGCTCAACTCGAGCCTGCGCGAGTGCGACGAGTAGCTCCGCGCCTTGCTCACTGGCCGCATTGACGAGCAGGTGGCAATCGGTGCCCATCGCGCGAAACTTGCGCTCGATCATTTCAGCTGCTCTTGGTGTTCGATTGCGGAGCGGGTGCAGATTGCGGTGCGGATTGGGCGGCGGGTGGGCGCGTCACCTTGGGTCGCTGAACCGACGGCTGTTGAACCGTAGGTTGCTTGACCGCAGATTGGCCCGAAGCAGCTCGCAATGCATTGGCCGCATCAACGAGTGAGGCCCGGTAGGAGTCAAGCTTCGCGCTCTCGGCGGCCAAGGCGGCGGCATAAGCCTCGAGATCGGCCTGGGTAAGGCCGGTCGAAGTAGTTGGCACATTCGAAGAGACCAGAGCAATGTCCGTTGTTGCTGGCTGCGAAGCAGCAGCATCAGCATTTGCTTCGACGCTGCGCACGCCGATTACGCCGACGATGCCGATGCAGGTAGTTGCAGCTAGCCCAGCCGACCAGATCTTGTCGGCGCGCGAATTACGCCTTGACTTGCGGTGTGAGCTGGGTGCTGGCTTGCTGTTCGTGGGATTAGTCATCGTCTCCACCTTCATGTTCGTTACCGTCATTTTGTTCACCATCTTGTTCGCCTCCGTTGTTCTTCGAAGGTGCTACCTGGGTTGGACCGGAGACCACGGACCAATCGAAAATCACGCCGCTGGTTGCCTCCACGAAACCCTTCACGACCGAACCATCGGCACGTGAAACCGTGATAGCCCACGCGTTATAGCCACCGTGGGTGACTTGTTTCGCATCGGTGGCCTTGCCACCTGAAGCGGCGAGCACAGTTGCTGCGGCGTCAGTAGCGGTGATTTTGCGGGCCAAAGCCGCTGCTGGAGTCGCGGCTGGTTTCGCCGCATTTGTGCCTCTGCTGGTCTTTGGGCTCGGTGCATTAATCGTGATCTCTGGTAGGGCCGGGGAACTAAAGACAATGTCTTGAGGGGCATTAGCGGCAGGAGTTGGCGTTATTGTGCTTTGCGCGCTGGCTGCTGAGGTGATGATGATGGAGTCAGTTGCCACCGGGCTTGCGGCCGCATTGATAATGACAACACTGGCAATCGACGCGGCGACCAATACCCCGGCCGTTGCAGACACGAGGGTGATTACGGTGCCTCGGTTCATGTCATCCTCCTCTTGGTTTCTTTAGGCTTCTAGTTCACTTGCTATGAGATTAGGTGGCTATAGGCCAAGGGCGGGCCAGCGCAAGGTTAAGTAAAGGTAAGAGGTGGGCGGCAGCTGCAAAATAGCCGCTTTGGTGGTCGTCCCGGCCCCTTGCCAGCCGCCCGAACATGCCACTATGGGGCCATGTTGGTCTTAGTCGTCGAGGATGACCCGGCTGTTTCGACTCCACTTATTGAGGGGTTGCAGCGAAACGGGATTGAGACCGAACACGTGGCATACGCAACTCAAGTCCTGGCGGCAGCCATGAACAGCAGCGTTGACGTGATCTTGCTTGACCTCGGTTTACCAGATGGCGACGGACTCGACGTGCTGCGCGAACTGCGAAAAGTAACTGATATCCCGGTGATTATTGCAACTGCACGTGGCGACGAAACTGATCGCATTGTTGGTCTTGAGCTGGGAGCGGATGATTATGTAGTCAAACCTTTTAGTGTTCGGGAGTTGGCTGCACGGGTGCGTGCAGTTTCGCGCCGCCGGCGAACCGAGTCGACTCTTGAAACTGGGCGAGTAATCGTTGATCGGGTTCGTCATGAGGTTCACGTTGACGGTCTGCTGGTGGATTTAACCGCTAAAGAGTTCGACCTGCTCGCTGTGCTTGCCGAGGAGCCGGGCCGGGCGGTTACGCGCCAAGAATTATTTTCACGGGTATGGGATCCAGTATGGATTGGCACCGGCAAGACTCTTGACGTGCATGTCGCATCACTGCGCAAAAAGATTGGTGATCCCGAACTGATTGAGACCGTGCGTGGCGTTGGGTATCGGCTGGTTCAGGAGAACTCGTGACTCGACGACTTGTCATCGTAATGGCGCTGCTAGTTGCGGTGGTATCGATTGCACTCGCCGTACCGATGGCCCTGCTCGTCGCCAATGATCAGCGATCAGCTTTTGTCTCGGGGTTAGCAGTCGATACTTTAGCCACCGCCTCGAAGATGTCGGCTGAGCCCTTCATTGATTGGGCGGCCACGGCTGAAGAGACGGCGCAGCAAACTGGTGCCAGAGTCGTTGTCGTTTCCAGTGGGCGCAATCTTCTGGCAGATAGTGATGACTCGGCACTTGATCGCACTTTTGATCGCGTCGAGATCAACTCCGCCTTGACGGGTTCTGTCACCTCCGATGTGCGTTACTCGCAGACACTAGGCCAAGATCTGCGTTATGTAGCAGCACCAATAGTTCAGAACTATGCAGTCATTGCTGCAGTTCGACTTTCCTTGCCTGAAACTCAGGTTGATCACGAAATCCGCGAAACGCAGATATGGTTACTGGCCTTTGTTGTAGCGGTAATAATTGCGGCGGCACTTGTGGCCTTGCTACTGGCGCGTTCGATAGCTGCACCACTACTTGGCCTGGCGATAATCGCGCGGGCACTTCCAGATGATTTAACCCTTCGGGCATCTGAAACTGATGGCCCAGAAGAAGTTCGCGCGGTTGGTCATGCGCTCAATGAAACTGCAGAGAAACTTGACGGCATCGTGCACCGCACCCAGCGAGTTGCTGCCGATGCGTCACATCATTTACGTACGCCACTTACCGGAGTTCGACTTAGACTTGAAGCAATTGAAGAAATCAGTACTGAAAGTGCGGTGCAAGACCAGGCACAAGCGGCTACCGCCGAGGTTGACAGGCTCACGCGCCGCATTGATCAGGTACTCGCCTTGGCACGTAGTGATGCCGGCAATATTGATGAGCAGGTGGAAGACATCTCAGCGGTTGTTCGATCCCGGGTAGAAGCCGCAACATATTTAGCCAATGAGCGTGGGATCTCGTTGAATATTGACGTAATTAACGGCGTACAAATTTTGGCGGGTCCGGGCGTGGTGGCTCGCGTAATTGATGAACTGCTAGGTAACGCGATGAGTTACGCAAAGTCAAGAATTGCGGTACTAGTTGGGGTTGAAGGTGGCTTAGCCAAGATCGTGGTCGCCGACGACGGGCCAGGAGTTAGCGAGCAAGAGTACGAATCGATTTTTGAACGTTTTGTACGAGGCACGCATAGTGTTGCCGGTGGCAGTGGCCTTGGCTTGGCGCTGGTGCGTGAAGCAGCGCGGGCCCATGGCGGCGATGCGATTGCTGAGCCTGACGCAAATGGTGGATTACGGGTAATCGTGACTTGGAGGTGTTTGTGAGCGTTTCTACGACAGCCGATGTAGTCGTTATTGGTGGCGGGATTGTTGGGCTAGCCCTCGCCGATGCCTGGCTGGCCCGCCACCCGGGCACCTCGGTACTGGTACTCGAAAAGGAGTCGGGGCTCGCGGCACATGCCTCAGGTCGAAATAGTGGCGTGCTGCACGCGGGTTTTTATTACGCTCCCGATTCCCTTAAAGCCCAACTGACCAGATATGGCAATCACTTGCTGCACGAGTTCTGTGCTGAGCGTGGAGTGGTGGTTCGCGAAACCGGCAAAGTTGTTGTTACTCAATCCGAATCAGAAATCCCGGCCTTGCGAGAGTTGTTCGTTCGTGGGCAAGTAAATGGCGTGAAACTTGAATTGGTTGATGAAGCCCAACTACGTGAACTTGAGCCCCTTGCTAAAACCCACGGGTCGGCGCTTTGGTCACCGACCACGGCGGTCGCAGACCCGGTAGCGGTGGTGGAGGCGCTGGCGGGCCGAGTGCGCGAACGTGGAGGGGTAATCGCCCTAGGTTCTGAGGTTACCGGGGCGGGGCCGGGGTGGGTGACAATCGCCGAGCGTCGGATCAGCGCAGGTTACGTGATTAATGCCGCTGGCCTTTATGCCGACAAAGTAGCGCACTGGTATGGCGTTGGTACCGATTATCGAATGCTGCCGTTTAAGGGGCTCTATTGGTACGGCTCATGGGCTCCTGGTCGCCTGCAGCGTCATGTTTATCCGGTACCTGACCCGCGTAACCCATTTCTCGGTGTCCACCTAACTGTGACAGTTGACGGTAAAGCCAAGATCGGGCCAACGGCGATACCCGCCCTCTGGCGTGAGGATTACGGGGGTTTCGCGGGGTTTAACGCCGGCGAGCTGGCGAGCATTGCGCGCACCTACCCCAGTTTCTTTCGCAGTAAAGATCATGATGTTGCCGGATTATTGCGAAGTGAGTTTCCAAAGTACTCGCGCAAGCACTTGGTTAACCAAGCACGCGCGTTGGTGCCATCGGTGGCGCCCGCAGATTTCAAGATTAAGGGTCGCCCAGGTGTTCGCGCGCAACTATTTCACCTACCGACGCGCAAATTGGAGATGGACTTTGTTTTTGAGCACGGTGATCGATCAACGCACATGCTCAACGTAGTGTCGCCAGCTTGGACAAGTGCGCTGGCTGTAGCCAAATATGTGGTGGCAGAGATAAATTCGTAGCTAGGCGAGGGTGCTGCCGGGGGCGATACTCAAACTAGTGAGCGCTGGCATGCATATTTCAACTGTTGGTGAGGTCATGTATTCGCCCCGAAGCTAGATGGCCGACTTGGCAGCTGAATCACATTGCGGGTGATTCCGGTCGTAGCTGATTTGCGTCGTTGTTTATTCTGGAGGCCACGTTAGCTAAGCCGGCAGCACTCGACCTAGCCCAGTGAAGTGGCGGGTGTACCAAGGCCCAAAGATGGGCCGGATTCTCACTTTCTTTCCGTACCCCACGGCGTGCACCATTTTTCCGTTGCCCAGGTACAGGCCTACGTGGTGAGCGCTGCCGCGCAAATAAAAGACGAGATCACCAGGCTGGGCGTTCTTGCGCGAGATTTTGCGGGCCATCTTGTACTGGGCGCCTGAGTAGTGCGGCAGGTCGATGCCGGTTACCTGCTTGAAGACATATCGGGTCAAGCCCGAGCAATCAAAGGCATTTGGGCCCGAAGCGCCACCGCGGTAGGTATCGCCTACCTGCCCCCGACCAAGGATTGCGATGCGTTTGCGCAGCAACGAGACATTGGCGACGTTCCGCTGACGCGTGGTGAGAACGGGTATGGCTGCTCGGTGCTCAATGACGCGAGCCATTGTGGGTGCCGGGAGTTCGACGGCAGACAGTGGCTGAGAAAGGTGACTGGTATTAGGGAAGGCAGAAGAAGTTGAGTCGTTGCTAATTGGGGTGGCGCCCGATGGCGAAATACTGAGCACGCTGACCAAAAGGGCGGCCACGACTGCGATGATGAGCGTCTTGAGGTGGGCGTGCATGCACGTCTCCTTCGCGTTGCTGCTAACAAAAAGCAAGTCGCCTGGGGCCGGTCGGGGGACTGGCGGTAAACCAAGCGACGCCACGACGTTATGCCGTAGACCCTTGATAACGGAATGGTCACGACCG
>JBAXHK010000056.1:0-7716 GCA_037138935.1 Actinomycetes bacterium | reverse complement strand
AAAGGCGCAATTACAAAGTGATCTAACGACCGCAATGAAAGCTCGGGATGAGCTCACCGTGGCGACCCTGCGCATGGTTCTCGCCGCGATAACGAGTGAGGAAGTCTCCGGGAAGCAGGCACGTGAGTTAACCGAAGAGGACGTCTTGACGGTATTAGGGCGCGAGGCTAAGAAGCGGCGGGAGTCAGCCGAGGCTTATGACACCGCAAAGCGCCCCGAACTTGCCGATCGCGAACGAGCAGAGCTCAGTGTTATTGCAAAGTACCTGCCGGAGTCGATGAGTGAAGCCGAAGTCAAGGCCGTGGTTGATGCAGCCGTCGCACAAGTTGCGGCCGATGGGGCCACTGGCCAAGCGGCGATGGGTGCGGTGATGAAACTAGTGCAGCCGCAGGTTAAGGGCCGTGCCGATGGTGGTCAGGTTGCTGCGCTGGTGCGCGGCGCATTAGGTATGTAATTGTTAGGTATGTAGTCACTAACCCGTAGGTGTGGGTGTCGGTACGACGGGGGAAACCGGTGCCGGAGTAACCGGTACCGGAGCAACTTCTGGCGCCGGCTCGATGGGTGCGGCTGGATCCACGGGAATTGGGTCCGGTGCATTGGGGTCAAGGCCGTCCGCATTGGAATTATCGAAGGTGAAAACATCACCGCCGGTTTCAACCTCGATTAATCCGGGCAGCGATGACAGGCCGCGAGCCGGGCGCAAACCGTAATCAGCGGTGAGCACGAAATCTGTCGGCAAGGTACCTGCCAGTGCTGATTCCATTGCCTGTTTCCAAATTGGCCCGGGTAGGGTGCCGCCAAATACTTGACTGTAGTACTTGCCGTTGACCGTGACATCCTTCATCGGATACCCAAAGCCACCGCGTGGATCGCCAACCCAAACCGCCGCAGCGATATCGGGGGTAAAACCGCAGAACCAAACTGCGGCTGATTCATTCGTGGTACCCGTCTTGCCGGCCGCTGGGCGATCGGGCAGTGACATCGCACCGCCGGTGCGCCCTTGGATAGGGCCGTCGATAACGCCGGTGAGCAGCGCAGTAACAGTGTCAGCAATATTTGGTTCGACAACCTGCTCGCATTTTTCAGGCGGTACCGGTAACGACTTGTTATCTCGATCGCGGATTTCCAAAATCACTCGAGGTTGGCAATGCATGCCATGTGCAGCGAAAGTTGCATATGCATTTGCCATCGCCAGTGGTGTTACCTCCATGGTGCCCAGGGTGAAAGACGGTACTCGTAGCAGCGGCTCACCATTGCCACGGAAGACACCCATCGATTCAGCAATTTCAGCCGGGCGGCAAAGCCCGGTGCGCTCCTCAAGTGCCATGAAGTAAGTGTTGATTGAGTATGCGGTTCCTTGCGCCATGCCAAATGTTCCAGCTCCGGTTGAGTTGCGCACGGTTACGGGACCAAATGAGGCGCCGGTCTCGCAATTAACGAACCCTTCGAACGTATTCGGTGACGGTGAACGAATTGGCTCAAGTGGTGAGATGCCGGCTTCAAGGGCGGCGGCCAGAGTGAAGATCTTGAACGTTGACCCAGCTTGCATACCAATGGTGCCGTTGTATGCGCGATCAACGTTGTAGTTGTAGGTGGTGCGCCCGACTCCTGAGGTACCCCACAACCGGTTTTGGGCCATCGCCAAGATGTTTCCGGTACCCGGTTGCACCATGCTGATGGCTGCGGCGCGCTTACTTGCGTCAGTGATCGGGATCGCCTCGGTGACCGCCGTGAACGCACCAGTTTGGGCTTTCGAATCCAAGGTGGTGCGAATCGTGTAGCCACCACGGCGTAAAAATGCTTCGCGAACTTCTGCCGTATCACCGAACGTCGGGTCGGTGCGAATTGTCTGCAACACGTAGTCACAGAAGAAAGGAGCGTATGAAGTAGTGCAGCCATTTGCGACACTATTTGGGCGAAGAGTTGCAGCCATCGGTATCAAGCTGGCCCGCTGTGCATCATCTTGCGATACATAACCTTGGCCGGCCATGCGCTTGAGTACGATATTGCGGCGCTTTTGGGAAAGCTCGGGATTACGCAGTGGGTCGAAGGCCACCGGCTGTTGCACGATGCCGGCCAAAGTCGCGGCTTCGGCGAGAGTTAAGTCGGCAGCAGATTTCGAGAAGTATCGCCGGGCGGCTGCTTCGACTCCGTAAGCTCCGCCACCGAAGTAAACGATATTTAGATATCGCTCCAGAATCTGGGCTTTGGTGTATTCACGCTCAAGTGCAAGCGCGTAGCGTACTTCGCGAAGTTTGCGCTGTGTACTTTGACCTCGAGCAGCGGTTAGTTCCTCGGGGGTGGTTGCTTCATTAACGAGCACATTCTTGACGTACTGCATCGTCAAGGTCGATGCACCTTCTTGTACCCCTCCGGCTGAGGTGTTACTTGCTAATGCACGTAGCGCACCGCGTAGGTCGACACCGTGATGGCTCAGGTACCGGGAGTCCTCGACCGAGACAACGGCCTGCCGCATCAGGGGCGCGACGCTAAGTAAGGGCACTTCGACCCGGTTTTGGTAGTAGATCACGGCCAGTTCGGTGCCGTCGGCGGCCAAAATTCGGGTGCGCTCGGGTAGCGGCGGGGTAGTGATTGAGTCGGGCAGGCTTTCGAAGCTCTGGACCACATTGCGGGCCGCGACTCCGGCGCCCCCAACAAAGGGCAGCGCCATCAGGCCCAGCACCAGCCCAGCGACCACCGCGACCGCCAAGATGGCCCCAACCCGCACCAGAGCGCCCAAAAACCCCGGCTTGCGGTCAGGGGCCGGCTGGCTTCGGTCGGAGTCACTCGGGTGCTGCTGCATACTCATCAGACGTCCAGCGTAAGTCGTCAGGTTCCCCTGCGGGTGCCAGCCACACCCTCGGGGGAGGGCCCGGCGAAAATTGGTCTGGCAAAACTATTGACTCCGGCTATTGCAGAGGGGGATAGTTCACGTCACCCGGCGTAGTCAGACGGGGGAGTCGGGTAGCAGTTAATCGCTGAAATCTATTGGGTGGAGCGAGTATGACGTTCAAGCGCGACTGGGCCGCTTACGCGGCTTGCCGGGGCACCGACCCCGACACCCTCTTCGTCCAAGGAGCGGCTCAGAAACGAGCCAAGAACATTTGCCTGGGCTGCCCGGTGCGAACCGAGTGCCTCGCTGACGCCCTCGATAATGGCGTTGAGTTCGGCGTTTGGGGTGGCATGACCGAGCGTGAGCGCCGCGCCCTGCTGCGCCGTCGTCCAAATGTGACTTCTTGGCGCCTGCTGCTCGAGGCAGCACATGGTGAATTTGAGCGCCAGGTTATTTTGAACGAGACTACGGCTCGCGCTTCTTAGCTAGCAGGTCTCCAATTTCGCGCAGCCCTGAAATGTCATGAACATCTTCGGGTAGCGCTGGCACGGTGGTGGCAGCGACTCCCGGGTGAGCAGCGGTGAACCGCTCCGCTAAGTGCAGTTGTCGGGTGTAGATCCGCTGCCGGTCGGCGTGCAGGCGAAGTAAAGCCGCTGTTAGGCGCTCATCGGGACCTAACTTCTCGAGCTTATCTGCCGATGCGGTTGCTTGCTCAGCGGATAAATTCAGTTCACTTCCTTCTTGAACACGATTAAGTACCAGCCCGGCCAGTGGCATGGAATCTGATTTCAAACGCTCGACGAAAAATGCGGCCTCCCTGAGCGCATCGCGTTCGGGCGCCGCAATTACGACGAATGAAGTGCCGGCAGCTTGTAGCAGGGTGTAAGTCGCATCGGCGCGTTCACGAAAGCCACCGAAAGTGGTGTCGATCGCTGCGACGAAACTTCCGACGTCGGCAAGTACCTGTGAACCAAGAATCTTATTCAGAACGCTCGTGAATAGTCCGAAGCTGAATGCAGCGATCTTGCCGATGCCGCGGCCAGCTCCGCGCGCGGGTGCGGTAAGAATCCGGATAAAGCGTCCGTCAAGAAATGACCCGAGGCGTTCAGGGGCATCCAAGAAATCAAGGGCACTGCGCGATGGGGGAGTGTCCACAATGATGAGATCCCAGCTGCCGTCTTCATCGGCCTTAGCGCGCAGCTGTCCGAGTTTTTCCATTGCCATGTACTCCTGCGTGCCGGCAAATGATGATGACAGTGCTTGATAGAAGGGGTTATCAAGAATCGCCTGCGCACGTTCGGGATCAGCGTGCCCCTCAACAACCTCATCAAAAGTGCGTTTCATATCAAGCATCATCGCGTGCAGTGAACCTTTGCCATCGGGCCCGCAAACACCTTCAACCCGGCGCGGGGTGTTGTCAAGAATACTCAAGCCCATTGCTTGCGCGAGGCGCTTGGCCGGATCGATAGTTAACACACAAACATCGCGGCCCTGCTCAGCTGCCCGGAGCGCAAGTGCTGCTGCCGTGGTGGTCTTGCCGACCCCGCCTGCCCCGGTGCAAACGATGATGGTGATCGACATATCGCCAAGTAGTGCATCAATTTCAAGTGCTGGCGCGTTGAGTTTCAACGAACACCAGCTTCGCGGAGCAAGTTGGCAAGTTCATAAAGCCCACCTAGGTCAATACCCTCAGAAATTAGCGGCAAAAAGAATGTTGGGAGCCCGAGCTCAACGATGCGCGCACTCTCGCGGGCTTCGAGGTCGACGCGCAGGGCATGATCATTGGCCTCACGCAATAGGGTCGAAACAATGGCGCCGCCTCTATCGCCGAGCCCGGCTTCATTTAGGCACTGCTCGATACTTTCTGCGGGCAAGGTGTCACTTCGTGCCTCCTGAAGTTGCTCGCCCGTGAGCATCGGTTGCCGAGTCATGTTGACGAAGATGCCGCCCACCGGCAAATGCGCAGCGCGTAGTTCGGCTACTCCATCAGCGGTCTCTTGAACCGGCATCTCTTCCAGCAACGTGACAAGGTGAACCGCGGTGCGCGGCGAAGAGATAACGCTCATCACTAAATCTGCGTGATTTCGGATAGGCCCGACTTTCGCCAAGCCCGAAACCTCGGAGTTCACATTTAGAAATCGAGAGATGCGGCCGGTTGGTGGCGCATCGAGCACGATGGCGCTGTAGGCGTTGGGCGCCAGTTTGTCGATCCGCCGCACGACCTCACATGCCTTGCCGGTTAAGAGCACGTCACGCAAGCCGGGGGCGATGGTGGTCGCGAAATCAATTGCGCCCATCCGCCGCAATACTGATCCGGCTCGGCGCAAGTTATAAAAGATGTCAAGGTAGTCAAGTAGTGCTTCTTGGGCATTTATTGCTAGCGCCCAAACCTCACCGCCGCCGGGTGCTACCGCGATTTTACGTTCCTCGTAGGGCAATGGAGGGGTGTCGAATAGTTGCGCGATGCCTTGGCGGTCTTCGACTTCCATCAGCAAGGTGCGCTTACCTTGATGGGCAAGGGCTAGAGCTAAAGCCGCGGCAACAGTTGTTTTGCCGGTGCCACCTTTACCGGAAACCACGTGCAAGGCCACGCCAGGCCACATGATGTCCTTCACTTCACCAGTCTAAGTGCAGCCGGCGGCCTCGCCCACTTCTAGGACGAGTACTACTCTGCGGTATGACCAAATGGGAGTACGTGACCGTACCGTTGCTAGTTCATGTGACAAAACAGATACTTGATACCTGGGGTCAAGATGGATGGGAGCTCGTGCAGGTGGTGCCCGGGCCTAATCCGGAGAATATGGTCGCCTACTTAAAACGTCCGCTCGCTTAATCTCAAAGGAGTCCGTGATGGGCGCACGATCAAGTGTTGAGCAACGTTTAGCGGCCATTGGATTGACAGTGCCCGAGGCCCCGGCGTCGGTCGCCGCATATGTGCCAGCCGTGGTCACAGGTAATTACGTTTTCACCTCGGGTCAACTGCCGTTCGTTGACGGTAAACTTCCAAGAACCGGCAAAGTTGGTGCCGAAGTTAGCCAGGAGGATGCGGCAGAGTTGGCGCGGCAATGCGCACTAAATGCGATCGCTGCCGTGAAATCTGTGATCGATGATCTCGACCGAGTGGTTCGCGTTGTCAAAGTTGTCGGTTTCGTCGCCAGTGCACCGGATTTCACCGGCCAACCGTTCGTCATGAACGGCGCGAGTGCGTTACTCGGTGAAGCTTTTGGTGATGCGGGTGTGCATGCGCGATCCTCGGTAGGCGTCGCCGTGCTGCCGATGGATTCACCGGTCGAGGTTGAACTGGTCGTCGAGATCTCCATCTAAATTATGGAGATAGCAGAGGCTTGGCCAGCGGCCACCGTCATTTTACTTCGTGAAGTTGAAGGTAGGTTCGAAACCTTCTTAATGCGTCGATCAAAAACCATGCGGTTTGCACCGGGCATGTATGTCTTCCCGGGCGGTCGGGTTGATGATGCTGACTTCACCGGCGACGATCTCAATACCGGCTATATCAACTGTGCAGTACGTGAAGTCTTGGAAGAGACCGGGGTCACGCTGCCGAGCGAAACCGGTGACCTCGTGCTCGCTGATCATTGGGTGACTCCGGAGTTTGTGCCGAGCCGCTATAGCGCCCGGTTCTTTCTAGCCCGGATGCCCGAAGCACAAACAGCGACTTCCTTGAGCACCGAGACCGACTTAGTCACCTGGTTATCCCCTGCGGATGCGTTAACCGAAAGCTCGGCCGGGCGTCTGCCGCTGCTGCTTCCAACGCTGATGGTCCTGCAGTGGCTGGCTGAGCACGATAGTGGGAATGACCTCTTTGCGGCGGCGCGCAACCGCGAAATCAGACCGAAGTTACCGCGACCAAGCGTTGCCGCCGATGGCACCGAGGTTTGGGCCATCGTTGATGCCGACACCGGTGAAATCCTGATGGACAACCAGCCAGCGCCGATATTGTCCGAACTCACGGGCTTGCATCGGTGACCGGTCGAGTACTGCCTTTCATCGGCTCAACCGCTGAGTGGGCCAGTGGGGCAAAGACGATTGCCGCCACCTGCGAGTTGGCTCCGAATGCCTCGCCTTGGACTCTGGACGGCACAAATACTTGGCTACTACTTGCGCCGGGTGCGACCGAGGCGATCATTATCGACCCCGGCCCAGCTGACGAATACCACCTGCGTGAAGTTGTTGCAAAGGTGGCCGCACGCGATGCACGCATAACTTCAATTCTCTTAACCCACGGTCACATCGATCATTCGGCAGGGGCCAGGCGCCTTAGCGAATTAACCGGTGCGCCAGTGCGAGCGGTGGATCCAATGCATCGCTACGGCGGCGAAGGCTTAGAGGCCGGTGAGGTTGTCACCGCTGGCGATCTCGCAGTACATGTAATTGCAACCCCCGGCCACACTTCTGACAGTGTGTGCTTCCTGCTAGCTGACGAAGGCTCGCTACTTACCGGCGATACGGTTCTTGGCCGCGGTACCACCGTGGTGGCCTGGCCCGATGGGCGCCTAAGTGAGTACTTGGTGAGCTTGGCCCGCCTGCGTGATCTTGCCGAGCGCCAAGACATCGAGAGAATTCTGCCGGGGCATGGGCCGATCCTTGATGCCCCAACAAAGATCCTCACGGCGTATCTTGACCACAGCATTGCCCGGCTTGATGATGTGCGTGCCGCGGTGGCAGCGGGCGCTAGCTCGCCAGCCGAAGTTGTTGCGATCGTATATGTCAATACCCCGCGCGAATTGTGGCCGGCAGCTGAGTTATCAGTGCGCGCCCAATTACAGCACCTTCGTGATGCCGGTGAGATCTCCGAGCTCTTAACTTAACGAGCGCGGCGACCAAGGCGCTCGAACTTCCGAAGGGCGCGAACCGCGACGGCGCGC
>JBAXHK010000055.1:0-7971 GCA_037138935.1 Actinomycetes bacterium | reverse complement strand
TGAGTCGTCAGGCTGGGCTTGAGCATCCGGCTTCATCACCGCTTTCTGATTCAACTAAGGAGCAGTTCCGCCGCGATCAGCTTTTCAAGCAGATTCGCGTGAAAGGGGAGAAGTCGACCGCCGACCAAGCGGGGAAGCACCATGATCCGACGTCACAGGTATCGGATGTCACGAAACAGGAATACACATCTCCGGAGCTCAATCAGTACTCGTGGAAGACCATGAAGACCAGCGGGCAGCGTATTCGCCGAGGTTTCCAAAACGCCTGGCAGCGCACCAAGAACTTTGGGAAGCGAATAGGAAGTGGCTTCAGTAGTTTATTTGGCCGCTAAGTAAAAAACGGGGCATTAACTTTCTTGCTATTGCCTTACCGTGCCACGAGGATTGGGTGGTTCAGGACGTCGTGGCGTCGGCGGCCTTTAGGTAGTTGACGGTCGCTGCAATCTCTGGCGCGAGGAATCGATCCGGGCCGGGCCCGGGGACACTTTCACGTAACTCGGCGATCACGCGGGCGGTGCGAGGAGCCGGCTCAAGGGGCGCCCGCAACTCAATGGCACGAGCTGCGGTCATGAGCTCTATTGCGATGATGGCGGTGAGATTGTTGACGGCTGTGCGCAACTTGCGGGCGGCATGCCACCCCATCGAAACGTGATCTTCTTGCATTGCCGAACTTGGGATGGAGTCAACACTCGCTGGCACCGCAAGCCTCTTGTTTTCCGAGACCAAGCCGGCTTGGGTGTATTGGGCGATCATCAAGCCGGAGTCAACACCAGGATCATGGGCTAGGAATGATGGCAGGCCGTGGGAGCGGTTCTTATCAAGCATGCGGTCGGTGCGCCGTTCGGAGATAGATCCAAGATCGGCGGCCGCGATTGCCAGGAAATCTAGGACATACCCAACGGGAGCACCGTGGAAGTTACCGTTACTGGATACGGTTCCGTCGTCTAGTACCACGGGGTTGTCTATTTGAGCCTGCAGTTCACGTTCGGCGACAGTGCGCGCGTGCGAGATGGTGTCGCGTACGGCTCCGGTCACCTGAGGGGCGCATCGGAGCGAGTAGGCATCCTGCACGCGGTTATCATTTTCCAGATGGGAGGCGACTATCCCGGAGCCCTGCAGGGCGGCGTACATCCGGGCCGCACTTAAGGCCTGACCTGGGTGCGGGCGCAAAGGGAAATGCAGTTCGGGGCGAAATACTGCATCGGTACCGAGTAGACCTTCTACGCTCATTGCAGCGGCTATATCGGCCATATCGCAAAGGTGCTCAAGATCGGCGATGGCCATGATGAGCATGCCGAGCATGCCATCGGTGCCGTTGATAAGTGCCAGGCCTTCTTTTTCGTGTAATTCAAGTGGGGTGATTCCCGCTTCGGCGAGTAACTCAGTTACGGGGCGTGCTAGCCCGTTTGCGTCGGTGGCCTCACCTTCACCCATCAATACCAGGGCGCAGTGGGCAAGTGGTGCGAGATCCCCGCTGCAGCCAAGTGAGCCGTACTCATAAAAAACCGGTGTGATGCCGGCATTAAGGAGAGCCGCGATTGTCTGCGCAACGATCGGTCGTGCGCCAGTGCGGCCTGATGCGAGCGTCTTAAGGCGCAACGTCATGGTGGCGCGCACTACTTCACGCTCAACGGGTGCACCGGTGCCGGCAGCATGTGAGCGGATAAGTGAACGTTGTAGTTGGGTGCGCGATTCAGCGGGGATATGGCGTTGCGCAAGTGCACCGAAGCCGGTCGATACCCCATATACGGGGGCGTTAGACGCAGCAAGGGCTTCGATCTGCTTTCGGCTTTGTGCCATGGCGTCGAGGGCCGCTTCGGAGATCGAGATTTTGGCTTGCTGCCTGGCAACGGCGATCACGTCTTCCATTGTGATTCCCATGGTGATCCCGCTGGTGCCGATCGTGACCGTCTTCATGATGCGACTCTATGCGCTTTGCCGCCGATCCAGACCTGATGTGTCAGATCGACTCCGGGGCGGTAAGCCAGGTGCAAGTGCGAAGGGGCATTGAGGGCGAGAATGTCGGCGCGAGCGCCCACCGTGAGTTTGCCGATATCGGTCCGGCGCAGGGCGCGGGCACCTCCTAAGGTCGCGGACCACACGGCTTCATCCGGGGTTAAGTACATATCGCGAACCGCAAGGGCAATGCAAAATGGCATTGATGTGGTGAAGCTTGAACCCGGGTTGCAATCTGTGGCTATGGCCACGGTTGCGCCGGCATCAAGTAGCTGCCTGGCGTCTGGATAAGGGGAGCGAGTGGAGAACTCTGCGCCGGGCAGTAGCGTTGCAACGGTGTTGCTTCCGGCGAGAAGTTCAATATCGGTATCGGTTAGATAGGTGCAGTGGTCTGCCGAAGCAGCATCCATTTCAACAGCCACAGCTACACCAGGCCCGGCCTGCAATTGGTTGGCGTGGACCCGCGCCAGCAGCCCACGTGCCTTGCCAGCCTTCAGAATCGCTCGGGCTTGATCGCCATCGAATGCACCTCGGTCACAAAAGACGTCGATCCACTTGGCGTTTGGGGCGCAGGCGTCGAGCATGTCTCCCGTTACTAACTCGACGTAGCCGCCGGGGTCATCGGCGAACTCCACCGGCACCACGTGGGCGCCCAAAAAAGTGGTCTCCGGTGTTAGGCGGTTGGCAATCTTCAGAGCGCGGGCTTCGTCCACCGTGGTCAGGCCGTAGCCGGACTTAGTCTCAAAGGTGGTGATACCAGATCGGTGTAGTTCATCGACTAACCGCAAAAGATTTCTTTCAAGTTCGCTATCGGTGGCACTGCGGGTCTTGGTAACCGTGCTTTGGATACCACCAGCCTCGTATTTACCACCGGCCATTCGCGCGGCGAACTCAGCCGAGCGCTCACCGGCAAACATTAGATGCGCGTGACTATCGACGAACCCAGGCACTACAGCCCTGCCGGCGAGGTCTATTTGCTGATCGGTGGCCGGCGCTTGGGCGGTGGGCCCAACCCACGAAATATGTTCCCCCTCGAAGACAAGTGCAGCATCTTTCAAAAGGCCGAGGGGGCCAACTCCCAGAGTCTCGTCGTTAGTGACGAGTGAACCGATGTTAGTCAGCGCGACTGTGGTCACTTTGGTCACTCGGAATCCGGCTCGGTGTCGAGCATTGGTATGTGCACGTGGCGTTCGCGGGCGACATCTAACGCAAGGTCGTAGCCGGCATCCACGTGGCGGATAACTCCCATACCCGGGTCATTGGTCAGAACCCGCGCGAGCTTTTGGGCGGCTAGCGCAGTGCCATCGGCGACACTAACCTGGCCAGCGTGGATAGACCGGCCAATGCCAACACCTCCGCCATGATGAATTGAAACCCACGAAGCGCCGGAGGAAATATTTACCATGGCATTTAGTAGTGGCCAGTCGGCAATCGCATCTGAGCCGTCGAGCATCGACTCGGTTTCCCGGTAGGGCGATGCTACGGATCCGCAATCAAGATGGTCGCGGCCGATAACAATCGGTGCGGAAACTTCACCGCTGGCAACTAGGTCGTTGAAGGCCAGCCCCGCTTTGTCGCGCTCGCCGTAACCTAGCCAGCAAATCCTTGCAGGCAAACCTTGGAAGGCGACGCGCTCTTGGGCCATGGTGATCCAACGACGTAGGTGGTCGTTATCGGGGAACAGGTCAAGTACCGCGCGGTCGGTGCGGTGAATGTCCTTGGGATCCCCAGAAAGGGCAACCCAACGAAATGGGCCCTTGCCCTCGCAAAATAGCGGGCGGATATAAGCAGGGATAAACCCAGGGAATGCGAAGGCGCGCTTGTAACCGCCCTTCCGGGCTTCATCGCGAATGGAATTACCGTAGTCAAATACCTCGGATCCTTTTTCCATGAAGCCAACCATCGCTTCTACGTGCTTGGCCATGGATGCTTGGGCTCGTTCGGTAAATTCCTCGGGCTTCTTATCCGCATATTCATGGGCATCATCGAAATCAATATCTTCGGGTATGTAGAAAAGTGGGTCATGGGCTGATGTCTGGTCGGTGACGATATCAATCGGAATGTCGCGGCGAAGTAACTCCGGCAAGATCGTGGCCGCATTTCCGACCAACCCGATGGAGAGGGCTTTGCGCTGAGCTTTCGCTGCAAGTGCACTATCAATGGCATCGTCGAGGTTGTTGGCAATCTCGTCGAGATAGCGGGTTTCGACCCGGCGCCGTAAGCGGGTGCCATCGATGTCGATGACTAGGCAGACGCCTTCATTCATGGTGACGGCAAGGGGTTGGGCACCACCCATGCCACCGCAACCGGCGGTAACGGTGAGGGTACCCGCCAGGGTGCCGCCGAATCTCTTCTCGGCAACAGCTGCAAAAGTTTCATAGGTGCCCTGCAAAATACCTTGGGTGCCGATGTAGATCCAGGAGCCAGCGGTCATCTGCCCGTACATCATTAGTCCAAGATGTTCTAGGCGGCGAAACTCTGGCCAATTTGCCCAGTCGCCGACTAAGTTCGAATTTGCTATGAGTACCCGCGGTGCCCACTCGTGGGTTTGCATCACACCGACTGGTTTGCCAGATTGCACGAGCATGGTTTCGTCGGCCTTCAAATTGGTGAGGGTGCGCACCAAAGCATCAAAACTGGCCCAGTTACGCGCCGCCTTACCGGTGCCGCCGTAAACAACTAGTTCATCGGGGTGCTCGGCTACGTCGGGGTCAAGGTTGTTTTGCAGCATCCGCAAAGCTGCCTCTTGCTGCCAGCCGCGTGCGGTCAAGGTGGCGCCGGTGGGTGCGCGAACCGGCCGGGGACCGCTGGGAGAGTAAATAGTCACCCCCTTATTTGACTCCCATCGGCCTCGATGCGCGCTATCTTGAGCTAGTTGATTGTCTGAAATACGAGATTCTGGAGTCAGATGTCCGGAAATGCCCCCGCGGCCACTCGAGCTATGGGCGTCCTTCGGGTACTCGCCCAAGCCCCGGGACCGGTAACCGCCGCTGCGCTAGGGGTCGCACTTGGATTACCAAGATCTTCGACGTATCACCTGCTAACGGCGATGGAGAACGAGGGCTTCGTCGTGCACTTCCCCGAGGAGCAGCGCTGGGGGCTCGGGGTCACCGCATTTGAAATCGGTGCGGCCTACCTACGCCACGAGCCACTTGAGCGCTTGGCTCGTCCGGTGCTTCTTCGGCTAGTTGCGCAGGCGGGCAATTCCACCCCACTAGCCGCCCATCTTGGAGTCCTGCACGGCCGAGAAACTCTGTATTTATTGAGGGAATCCACTAAGCGTCCGATCACCATCGTCGCTGAAGTTGGGGTTCGCCTACCCGCATCTTTGACGGCATCTGGCCGGGCCATGTTGGCACAGTTGCCGACCGCGCAGGTGCGGGCATTGTTTCCGAACCGCAGCGCGTTTGTTGATCGCACGGGTATTGGTCCAATGTCATTACCGGAGTTGCTCCAGCTAATGCAAGATAATCGTATTATTGGCTACTCCCAAGAGCGTGGAATTGTCTCCTCTGGCTTGTCGTCAGTTGCGGTGGCTGTACGCGACCATAATCGACGCCCGGTCACGTCAATCGGCCTTACCTTCCCCGATGATGGAGCATCAGCGGCGCAACGCTCTAGGCTTGCTGCTACTGCTCTTCGGGCGGCCGTCGAACTTTCAAGGCGAATCGGAATGAAAGAAGGCTCGGGATGAATCAGTGGCTGGCATGACCTCGCCAACGCTGCCAGCTGATCCACGCTGGCCGCGGGCGGGTGACTTGTTTGTGTCGAGCAGCGAGCGCAATGCCGATCTTACTTTGGTTGGGGTGCCAGCGTGGCGCACTTCGATCAGCCCGACCGGGGCAAACTCGACGCCCGCGGCCGTACGGGAAGCACTGCGTCGATACTCCACTTACTCAACCGAGCACGAAATCGATCTGGCCTCATTGTGCCTGGTCGATGCTGGAGATATTGAGGATCCGGATGGGCCAGCTGGTGAAAAGCGCGTGATGACTCACTTGGCGGATTCAAACCCACACCATGGATTTCTGGTGGCCCTTGGCGGCGACAACTCCATTACCTATTCGGTGGCGCTTGGGGTTTGGGGCGAGAAAATCGCGCAAGCAGGTTTGGTAACCCTAGATGCCCATCATGATTTACGCGATGGCGAGAGCAATGGGTCACCTGTTAGAAGGTTGATTGAGGCCGGGCTAGCTGGTGCGAGGGTTGTCCAAATTGGCATCGCTGATTATTCAAACTCACCGGAGTACGCGGCGCGCGCACGCGAATATGGGATCACTGTTATCAGTCGCGCATCACTGCGAAATCGATCGATGGCAGGTGTTATGGCCGAGGCACTAGAAATTGCCGGTGCTGCCGGTGGCCCGATCCACGTTGATCTAGATGTGGATGTGTGTGACCGGGCGGTAGTACCGGCCTGCCCGGCCGCGGCCCCGGGGGGTATTAGTGCTGATGAGTTAAGGCAGGTGGCTTATCTTGCCGGCGCAGACACCCGCGTGACGTCCCTTGATGTCACTGAAATTGATGCCACGATTGATTCACCGGATGCACGGACCGTGCGCCTGGGTGCCCTACTGGTATTGGAAACTGCTGCAGGCGTAGGTTCGCGTAAAAGTTAGAGGAGGTAATGGCGTGAAGAAGCTAAATCTTTGGGTAGTGGCCGGTGGCATCTTGATCATGCTGGTCGGGGTGGTCTGGTTCTTCCAAGGTCTTGGTTCATTAAAGGGCAGCCCCATGACCGGTGAAATCTTCTGGTCTTATATGGGTGCTATCGCCTTCATTATTGGCATTTTGGTATTGCTTCGTGGAGCACTCGGCACCAGGGGTTCTAACTCGAAGGAATCGGGCCAATAGCCAAACGGGTTTCGATTAGCTGCCCGTCAACAAGTTCGACGCGGTAAGCGGCTGGCCCAGTTTCAGGTGCACTTGGTTTATCCGAGATAACGGCAACCGGTTCGATGCCTTCGTAGAGAATCCCTACGCCGTCGTCGGTTGCATATGAAGTTGGCAGCGCCTGAGTTTTCACCAGTTCATGTAAGAGTGGGCGGCGTTCAACCTCAGAGTCGTAGTGCACCCCGTTGCCGTAGGGGAGCAGGCCCAGGCCATTGGTGAC
The DNA here is from genome assembly GCA_037138935.1 of Actinomycetes bacterium. Lineage (GTDB taxonomy): Bacteria > Actinomycetota > Actinomycetes > S36-B12 > S36-B12. The sequence continues at coordinate 902 of JBAXHK010000055.1, read as the reverse complement.
AACCTGCAACTTCGGGCCGAATGAGTCAGTTGGCCCACCAACGTGCCAGCAGATGGACCCAGCACTTACTCCAGCCAAAATGGTGCCCGCGTCCCATGCGTCGCGCATGGCTTCGTCCACCCCGTGCAAAGTCCATAAAGCAAGTAAATTAGCGACGCTGCCGCCACCGACCCACACGAGGTCAGCTCGCCCGATAGCTTCGGCAACTGGCCGGTTCGGCTGGGTAAACAGCGCGAGGTGGTCGACGTCGCACCCGGAGTCGGCGAGGGCCGAGTACATAGTCGCGAGGTATTCGGGGCTGTCTCCGGTAGCTGTTAGCACCAGGCACACCCGCGGGCGATCTTTACCTGTTAGACGCAGCGCCTCGAGCATGATGCCGCCCGGGCGCAGCACCCCCCAGAGCCCAGGGGTGGAGACGAAACCGCCGCTGCTCGCCAAGATCCGTTTGGTGGTCACTGGGTTTAGCCTCCTGAACTATGAAGTGAACAAAGTGTTACATATATTTGGCCAGTTAGACTGGGCCCCTCTATGTCGAAAGGGTTTACGCGGTGTTCGAGCGGCTTGGTGCGAGCGTTTATCGCTGGCGCCTGCTGGTATTCATCTCATCTTTGATCGGCGTCGTCCTCTTCGCGATCGTCGGCTTTGGGGTGATCCCAAAACTTGATAGCGGCGGCTTTAATGACCCGGGATCTGATTCTGCCGCCGCGGAGAAAATCCTCCAGGAGGATTTCGATTCACCCGGTGCGGATCTTATCGTTGCGCTCAAAGGCACGGCACCTGCTGATGATCTCGAGTTCGCTGCCCTCGGCAAGTCGATCGGCGATCAGATATCTGCCCTTACCGGTGTGAAGCGGGTGACTTCCTATTGGCTAACGCTGAACCCGACCCTCAAAAGTTCCGAT
>JBAXHK010000054.1:0-8049 GCA_037138935.1 Actinomycetes bacterium | reverse complement strand
TAGCGGCAGTAGGCCAGCCGCGGCTAGTAGCTTTATTAAGTCGCTGATGATGAAGTCTTTGACCCCGTAAGCCCAAGCTGAATCCGCGCCAAACCACGGGACCCCGAGTGAAAACTTAAGCCAGGTGGCCCCGATGGCGTAGATGATGACACTGCCAAGAACCATCAGGCCCACCGAGCGCCCGAAGGACCGTGTCACTCCGCTCTCTGCAATGCGGCCGACGACGAAAGCAGCGACGATAAAGCCAATGATGTAGCCGAAGGCAGCGCCGCCAAAACCACTAGAACCTTGGGCGAACCATGGCAGGCCGATCGACCCTAGTAAGGCGTAGATGGCCATGGCCGCGGCGCCCCGCAGCGAACCGAGGGCCCCCGCGGTCAAGATAACCGCGAAAGTTTGTAGGGTCACCGGCACCGCAGAGTTCCAGGGCAGATAAAAGGCGATCTGGGCTGACAGGCCAACAAAGGCGGCACCGCCGGCAATCAAGGCGAGCTGGCGGATCCAGGTGCGACCAACTACATCCGCAAGGACACGGGGTTGTGGGGCGGCCAGAGCCATGATTCCTCCGATTGTTCAAGGTATGCGCGAGCCGTTCGCGATAGTCGAACACTACCGGGTTACCATTATTACGACTGAGCGGCAGGGCCGTCAGTTTTGGGTACTTGGTTCGAGGCGCTGGGGAAGGCGAACTCGAAACCAAGGAGGCACGATGACCGTTCACGTTACGGTTAACAGCGGTGGCACGGCGGGTAGCTCGCCGGCAGCCGGTGGTTTGGCGCACGGTGTGGTATTTATTCACGCCTGCGCGAGGGCGCTGAGCCCGCACCTAGAGTGGGCGCTCGCCCGCGTTTTCGGCAAACCCGTTGGTATCGATTGGGCCGATCAGCCCATAGAACCAGGCGCAGTCCGCGCTGAAGTGCTCTGGGAAGGCCCGATTGGGAGCGGGGCAAAAATCGCCAGCGCACTCCTGGCATTTAAGCAGGTGCGCCATGAGGTAACCGAAGATCCATCTCCAGGGCGCAGTGGTGAGCGATTCGCCGCGACTCCAGCCCTAGGGCTATTCCGAGCTGATATCGGTGAAAATGGTGACGTCATGGTTTCGGAGAACCGCCTACGAACTGCAATTTCACAATCGGCGGCCGCAGGTGGCCTGGCTGAAGATATTGCCCGATTAATTGGCGAACCTTGGGATGAGGAACTGGAACCCTTTCGCTGCGCCCACGAAGGGTCTACGGTTCGGGTTTTGCACGCGGTGGTGTGAGAGCTATAACGCTCATTTTCTGGCTTCGCCGAATGGGCAACTAACCAGAGGTAACCGTTCCCACCGAGGTCTATTTAGAGCGGGATATTGCCGTGCAGCCCGCGCACCCCAGGGGTGTCAAGGATGATCTTTGCAACTGCGCGTCGGGTAAGACTTGGTTCGACGACTTCATCGACAACACCAAGCTCTAAAGCCTTGGTGATGCCACCGGAGATAACTTCATGTTCGGCGGCAAGCTCAAGTTCAACTTGGGCCCGGGCATCTTCGGGCACATCGGCAAGGCGGCGACGGTGCAGAATGCGAATTGCGGCGACCGAGCCCATAACCGCAACCTCGGCACTGGGCCAAGCGAACACCCTGGTGGCACCAAGGGATGAAGAGTTCATTGCCACGAAGGCACCGCCATATGCCTTTCGGGTCACGACGGTAACCCTGGGCACGACGCACTCAGCGAATGCGTGGAGGAGTTTTGCGCCCCGGCGCACCACGCCTTCCCACTCCTGGCCGAGGCCGGGTAGGTAGCCGGGCACATCGACGAGCACAATCAGCGGCACGGCGAAGGCATCGCACATGCGCACGAAACGAGCGGCCTTTTCGGCGCTCGATGAGTCGAGGCAACCACCCAGGCGCATTGGGTTGTTCGCTACGACACCGACGGTGCGACCGCCGAGGCGCCCAAGGCCGACCACGATATTTGGGGCCCACCTGGTATGGAGCTCCTCGAAGCTGCCGGCATCGACGAAACCTTCGACAAGTGGATGGACGTCGTAGGCCCGGCGCGCCGATTCGGGCAAAAGTGCACCAAGATCAGTGTCGGCTATGGCGTCCAGATTCAGTGAGCCTTGGTGGCCAAGTAATGCGGCCAGCGTGCGCGCATGATCCAGAGCATCTTGCTCGCTCTCGGCGACTATATGCACCACGCCACTTCGACGGCCGTGGGGTTCGGGCCCACCTAGACTCTCCATGTCAACGTCTTCGCCGGTTACCGAGCGAACGACTTCGGGCCCCGTTACGAAAATTCGACCGGCGGGGGCCAAAATCACAATGTCGGTGAGGGCTGGGCCATAGGCTGCGCCGCCGGCTGCTGGGCCAAGTACCACCGAAATTTGCGGGACCTTGCCGGAGGCGCGGGTCATTGCGGCAAATACACGCCCAACACCATCAAGGCTCGCAACGCCCTCGCGAAGGCGTGCACCACCGGAGTGCCAAATCCCGATAATTGGAGCCGAGTCAGCAAAAGCTCTGTCATATGCGGTGACGATCGCGCGGCAGCCCTCGCTGCCCATCGCGCCGCCTTGGACGGTGGGGTCGGTAATAAACGCCACGACATTGGTGCCGTTGACTCGGCCAACCGCTGCGAGCACCCCGCGGTCATCTTCTGGGGTGATAGTTACGAACTCGCCGTTGTCAAAGAAGTTAATGAGGCGGGCGCGGGGTGACCTGGGGTCTAGCGCAATGACGGCTGCCTCGGTCATCTCACGCACTCCTGAAAACAAGGGCGACATCGTGGCCACCGAAACCAAATGAGTTATTCAATGCCGCGATATCGCCGGCGGGCAATTCACGTGGCTTACCTGCGACGACATCAAGATTTATTTGCGGGTCAAGGTTATGCAGGTTTGCTGTAGGTGGAACAAGGCGGTCGCGAAGTGTGAGCACGGTGAAGATTGATTCAATGGCGCCCGCCCCACCAAGGAGGTGACCGGTCATGGATTTGGTGCCTGTTACCGCGACGTTTTCGGTGTGCGCTCCGAGGGCAGCGATGAGCGCGGTACTTTCGGCAATGTCACCTTGTGGTGTTGACGTGGCATGGGCGTTGACGTGCACAATGTCGGTGGTGGTGAGGCCGGCGTCAGCGAGTGCTTCGGCGATTGCTCTAGCGGCGCCGCGACCTTCTGGGTCGGGTTGCGCAATATGGTGACCATCCGAGGTCAAACCGGAGCCGCCGTAGATACCGTAGATCTTCGCCCCGCGTGCTGCGGCAAACTCAGCAGACTCAAGAACCATGATGCCTGCGCCTTCACCCATCACGAAGCCGTCGCGGTCAATATCGTACGGGCGCGAGGCGGCTGCTGGGTCGTCATTGCGAGTTGATAAGGCACGCATCGCAGCAAAGCCGGCCATGGTCACCGGGTGAATGACCGCTTCGGTACCACCGGCTACGACAACGTCAGCGCGGCCCTCTTGGATCATGCGGGCTGCGTAAGAGATGGCTTCGGCACCTGAAGCGCAGGCACTCACCGGTGTATGAATACCCGCGCGAGCGCCGATTTCAAGGCCAACATGTGCGGCAGAGCCATTGGGCATGATCATCGTGACCATATGCGGAGAGATCCGGGAGGCGCCGCGTTCAAGTAGTAAGTCATAGGAATTAATAAGTGATAGCAGGCCACCCATGCCGGTGGCGACAACGGCGCCTAAGCGGTCAGGATCAATCTCTGGGGTACCGGCGTCGGCCCAAGCCTCGCGCGCGGCAACAAGTGCTGCTTGCTGTGATCGGTCGAGCTTGCGGGCCTCGTGGGGCGGTAAGCAGGTGGCCGGGTCGACCGCCATGATGCCGGCTATCTTGGCCGGCTGGTCAGCGGGCCAAGGCTCGTCGATTAGGTGGATTCCGGAGGTGCCCGCGAGAATTCCGCGCCAAGTGCTGTCGACATCTTTACCAACGGGCGTAATCATGCCCAGGCCGGTGATGACTACTTGACGGGTCATGCGGGGTCTCCTCGTTCAGTCGATTTGATGCGGTGTTTAACCGTGGGGCTGCCGGTGGCAACCCCACGGCCATCTGATTAAGAGTTTGCCGAGATGAAAGTGACGGCGTCTCCTACGGTCTTTAGGTTCTTGACCTCGCTGTCGGGGATCTTCACGCCCCACTTGTCTTCGGCCGCGATAACAACTTCGACCATCGACAAAGAGTCGATGTCAAGGTCATCAACGAATGACTTGTCGAGCTGAACATCGGCAACCGGTACCCCGGCTACTTCATTAACGATGGCCGCGAGGCCCTCGAGGATTTCCTGGCTCATTGCTTTCCCTTCGTGTTGTTGGTTCCTGTTGGTGATATTCGGTTGTTACTAGGGGTTGTAGCTAGGGGAGGATTACAACCTGCGATGCGAAAGTGAGTCCCGCACCAAATCCAATAAGTAGCGCGGTGCCACCGTGCGGTGCTTCTCCAGCTTGGAGCATTCTATCCATCGCCAAAGGCACTGATGCCGCCGATGTGTTGCCCGTGTATGCGATGTCGCGGGCGATGGAGACGTGGGCCGGTAGTTTCATTGCTTTGGCCACGGCGTCGGTGATGCGCATATTTGCCTGATGTGGGATGAACACATCAAGATCAGAAATCTGCACCCCCGCGGCAGTTAGTGCACGCAGGGCCACCTTGGGGATTTCACTTACCGCCCAGCGAAATACCTGTTGGCCTTGCATCACCAAGGCCGGGAAAATCTCGCCACCATTGTTTCGGTAGTCAATTAAGGACTGAGTCATCGTGATGGCATCCTTTTGGGCACCGTCAGAACCCCAAATGGTGGGGCCAATCGCGGGAGTTTCGGAAGGCCCAATAACTACGGCACCAGCGCCGTCAGCGAAGATAAATGCACTGCCTCTGTCTGCTGGATTTGTCCAGTCTGAGAGTTTTTCAACGCCAATGACGATGACGTATTTAGCGCTGCCACCACGCACGAGATCGTTTGCGACGCCGACGCCGTAACAGAAACCAGCGCAAGCGGCAGCAATATCCAATGCGCCGGCATTTACTGCGCCGATTCGGTAAGCAATCTCGGCTGCTGCTGATGGCGTTTGGTAGGGGTGGGTGACATTGGCCGTAAGTACCATGCCAATTTCGGCCGGTGATACTCCTGAACGCTCCAAGGCTTGGGCTGCGGCCGCGTACCCCATGTCGACGACTGTTTCGTCGAGTGCGGCGTAGCGACGTTCAATGATGCCAGAGCGTTCCCGAATCCATTCATCTGTTGAATCGATACGCTCGCAAATTTCAGCGTTAGTGACAATGCGCTCTGGACGGTAGCTGCCGGAAGACAATATTCTTGCGAACTTTGCGCCGTTTGCGGTGGTGATGGTGGCACTCATTCGGTGGCCTCTTGGGCGACAGGGTGCAAACGCACCAGTGGCTGACCAGGTGATACTGGATCACCGTCATGGACAAGCCATTCGACAACTACACCACCATGCGGTGCGAGCACTTCGGTGCTATCGCGCAAGGTGTCAACTTGGCCGATCACCGCACCGGGGGCGAGAGTATCGCCAATAGGTGTGTGTAGTGACTGCTTGAAAGTACCTTTGACGGGTGCGATAAGTAAGCGCCAAGTTGGTTGCGCACTAATAGCTGAGACCGAACCGTGCTCAGCGATGAGCGCCCATGCCGCCTCGAGATCGTCGGGGGTTTTAACCGCGAGAGTTTGTACGTTCGGCAGTGCGCGCTTGATTAAACCGGTCAAAGTGCCAGCGGGTGGAATCTCAATAACCGCGGTGACACCGAGGTCGCCCATGGTTTCCATGCACAGATCCCAGCGCACCGGGTTACTAACCTGCGTTACCAGCCGGCGCAGTACTTCGCGGCCATCATGGATTACTTGGCCGTCGGCATTAGAAAGTAATTTCAACCTAGGGTCGTGGGTGGAAATTGATTTGGCATAGCGGCGCAGTAATTCGACGGCAGGTGCCATATGGGTCGTGTGGAAAGCCCCGGCAACATCAAGGGGGCGCACCCGCGAACCCTCGGGAGCATCGTCACTAAATGCCGCAAGTTGTGCCATGGTGCCGGCAACGACAATCTGCCCCGAGCTGTTGATATTTGCCGGAGTAAGGCCATGGGCTTTAGCTTTTGCAAGAACTTCTTCGGTGTCGCCACCAAGTACCGCGGACATCCCGGTTTCGGTTACCGCCGCTGCCGCGGCCATTGCCTTGCCACGCTCGCGCACGAAAACCATGGCCTGCTCGGCGGACAGCACCCCGGCGCCCACCGCGGCGGTAATTTCACCGACGGAATGCCCCGCTCCGGCGCCGATCTGGGTGAATCCCGTTGATGGGTGTGGGAACAAACTGAGCAGGGTTACTAAGCCGGCGCCGACTATCAGGGGTTGGGCAATGGCCGTATCGCGGATGGTTTCGGCGTCGGAGGTGGTGCCGTGGGCGATGAGATCGACCCCGCTAACCGCACTCAGCCACTCAAGGCGTTCACGCACACCGGGGGCATCGAGCCAGGGCACTAAGAAGCCGGGGGTTTGGGCACCTTGACCGGGAGCGACGACGACGAGCACGGGGTAAGCCTTTCGTTAAAGCGTTGACTTTCGCGCTGTTGGCGGCGCCAATGTCGAAGACCAATTCTTGTAGGAATCCTACAAAAGTCGACCTAATGTCAAACCTACTCTAATAGTGAAGTTACCCCTGTTATCGGTTGGACTAAAGCCGGTTAGGTCGGCAATTCGGCGCAGGCGGTATCTGACGGTATTGGGGTGGATGAACAACGCGCGGGCGGTGGCCTCGAGTGAGGTTGTCTGCTCCAGATAACTACTTGCGGTGGCCAGAAGGGTGGCGTCGGAGGCTAGCGGAGTGTAAATGAGCCGGATTAACTCCGCAGCGGCCTCGTGATCACCGGCGAGGGCGCGCTCGGGGAGTAACTCCGAGGTGGCGACCGGGCGAGGAGCCGCTGCCCACCCGGGGGCAGCTCGCAGTCCCGACAGGGCGGCCCGGGCCGCTTGGGGTACCTCGCCAAAGGTAGTTACCGCGCTGCTAAAGACCACCGGGCCGGCTCCGAAGTGTGGGGCGAGGAGGCGGGCGGCTTTGGCCGGGTCGGCAAGTTGCCCGGCGACCGCCAGCAAGGTGGTGCCATGAATCCCGGTGAGCAAATCAATGCCGTAGGTTTCGGCAGCTCGCCGTAGTACAACGAGTGCGGTTTCTGGATCACCGGCGGGCGACGGCCCGGTGATTACCACCATGGCGGTACCACCGGACCAGCCAAGTGCGGTGATGCGGCCCAGCACCGACTCATCTAGTTCATCGCGCAGTAGCGCATCAATAACAAGTGCTTCGAGTCTGGCGTCCCAAGCCCCGCGGGCTTCCGCAGCGCGCGCATAAACCTCAGCTGCCGAGAAGGCGATTTCTCTGGAGTAACGCAAAATTGCTTCGCGCAGTGCTGGCCGGTCTTCGAGCGGCACAATCTCATCAACGGCCGACTCAACGACCGCAATGGTGGTTCGGACAAGAGCCACCGTTTGCTCGAGAGAGATAACCCTGGCTAACTCACGTGGGGCAGCGCCGAAAACATTCGTGGTGAGGGCGGGCTGGCTTGTCGGGTTTTCAAGCCAGTTGATGAAAGCGGTGATGCCGGCTTGGGCTACTTGGGCAACCCAGGTGCGCTCTTGGGCGCCAAGATCGTGATACCACGGCAGGCCTTCTTCCATCAGCCGAGTGGCGGCGGTCGTGAGGGAGCTCGTGGCCTGGGTTAGGCGCGGTGACATATTTGATGCAGTGGTCATCCGCGCCTGCCTACGCTAACCGATTGAGATGCCGACGAGGCGGCCAACGAAGTAGGTGATCAGCGCGGCTCCGGCGCCCCAGACAAATTGTCGTAGTGCTGAGAACACAACTCCACGCCCTGAGAGCCGCCCGACAACACCTCCAACCACCAGCAGTGAGATAACCGCCATAGCGATGGCCAGATATAGCGGTGCGGTGGTGGAGGCACCTGGCGCAGTGAAGAACAAGTACGGAATCACTACGACGCATGCTCCGATTGCAAACGCTATGAAACTTGACAGAGCAACTTT
>JBAXHK010000053.1:0-8108 GCA_037138935.1 Actinomycetes bacterium | reverse complement strand
GGTGACGGGCGCCATTTGATCGGCTTGCTCGACGGCAGTCCAGATTTTGTTGTACCAAGTGCCGGCGCTTACCCCCACCACCGCGGCCTCGGTGGGGAGCCCGTCAGCGCCAATGGTGGTGTAGCCAACTTCACCTGGCATCACAAAGTGCAGGCGGCGGCGGGCTTCAGCCACGACAAAGGCCGGATCGGTCCAGCGTTCTTGGAGGATTTGCAGCTCTGCCACTCGCTCTCGGGCGGCGGCGACATTGGCTTCAAGGCCGGCGATCTCCGCCCGCTGGGCGAACCACGACCGCACCGGCACCGCCAAAGTAAGTACCAAGAGGCCCAAAACCAGGGCCAACACCGCCGCCCGTCCGGTGAAGGACCCACGCTGCTTTGGTGCCAGTAATTGACTTCCGGAACTCACGCCCCGATAGTCCCACGAATCACAGGGGAATCAGCGGACGAAACGCGGGAAAGCCCCGGCTCCCGCATAACGAGCCGCATCATCTAGCTCTTCTTCAATACGCAGCAACTGGTTGTACTTGGCGACCCGCTCAGATCGAGCCGGGGCACCGGTCTTGATCTGGCCGCAGTCCGTTGCCACCGCCAGGTCGGCGATCGTGGTGTCTTCGGTCTCTCCGGAGCGATGGCTCATCATGCAACTAAAGCCAGCACGGTGTGCTAGCGAAACCGCATCAAGGGTCTCGGTAAGTGAGCCGATTTGGTTGACCTTGACGAGTAGCGCATTCGCGGCATCTTCGTCAATACCACGTTGCAGGCGCGTGGGGTTGGTGACGAACAGGTCATCACCGACGACTTGCACCCGCGAACCGATTGACTCGGTCAGGTGAATCCAGCCGGCCCAATCATCCTCAGACAAAGGGTCTTCAATAGAAACAATTGGGAAGTCACTTAGCAACGTCTCGTAATAGGCCGTTAACCACTGCGCCGACCGCGCCGTGCCCTCGAATAAGTACTCGCCATTTGTATGGAACTCGGTGGCCGCAACATCAAGGGCCAAAGCGATGTCGGTGCCGAGCTTCATCCCGGTTGCCGCAACCGCGGTAGCGATGAGTTCGAGGGCCGCCCGATTGCTCGGTAGATCGGGTGCGAATCCACCTTCATCGCCGAGCCCGGTGGCGTAACCCTGCTGCTTGAGTACCGACTTAAGTGCGTGGTAGACCTCGGTGCCTTGACGTAGCGCCTCACCAAATGTGGATGCGCCAAGTGGCGCAATCATGAACTCTTGGACGTCGACACCGGTATCGGCATGCGCCCCACCGTTCAAGATATTCATCATTGGCACCGGCAACACATGAGCATTGGGGCCACCTAGATAACGAAATAGCGGTAGGCCGGCCGAGATCGCGGCAGCCTTTGCAACAGCGAGCGAAACACCCAAAATCGCATTGGCGCCCAGGCGCGCCTTATTGGGCGTGCCGTCAAGGTCAATCATGACCTGATCAATCAAGCGTTGATCGGTGGCCTCAAGACCCAAAAGCTCAGGTGCAATTTCGTCCTCGATATTGCCGACGGCCTGCATTACCCCTTTACCGCCGTAACGGGCATCACCATCGCGAAGTTCTGCGGCCTCGAAAGCGCCGGTTGATGCGCCAGAGGGCACGGCGGCCCGAGCTACGGTGTCGTCGTCTAACAGGATTTCAACTTCGACCGTGGGATTACCACGGGAGTCGAGGATTTCGCGGGCGATGATGGATTCGATGAGGGCCATGTGATAACTCTAACTTCGCCACCTCCACGACGATATCCATACCCGCGTGCGCAAGTGACCCGCCTTATGCCATCCTCAGATATGACCGCAGCAGCCCCCTCGAAGGCCCAGTTACCCGGCCGGGCTCAGGTGGTCATTGTCGGTGGCGGGGTGATCGGCTGTTCGGTGGCCTACCACCTGTCCGAAGCCGGTTGGACCGATGTAGTACTTATCGAGCGCGACAAGTTGACATCCGGCACCACCTGGCATGCCGCAGGGCTGATGACCTGCTTTGGTTCGTTCTCTGAAACTTCAATGCAGATGCGCCTCTATACCCGGCAGCTTTATCGCGAGCTTGAAGCCAAGACCGGCCAAGCCACCGGGTTCAGTGCCGTCGGCTTCATTGAAGCCGCAGCGGATAAAGACCGCCTCGAGGAGTATCGACGGGTCGCTGCATTCAATCGCCTCTGCGGGCTCGAAGTCCACGAGATTAGCCCGCGTGAGATTGCCGAGCGATTTCCGATTGCCGACATCACCGGGCTCGAAGCCGGCTTCTACGTACCCGATGACGGGCGGGTAAACCCGGTTGACGTCACGATGGCGTTGGCTAAAGGTGCTCGTGCGAATGGGGTGCAGATTTTTGAAGAAGTCACCGCAACCGGGGTGAAGGTGACCGACGATCGAGTGCAATCAGTAACAACCGCGCTAGGTGACATCGAATGTGACTATGTGGTCAACTGCACCGGGATGTGGGCGCGCCAATTCGGCCAAGCCCACGGGGTAAATATTCCACTTCAGGCTGCCGAGCATTACTACTTGATCACCGACACCATCTCAGGTATCGACTCGACACTTCCAGTATTCGAGGACCCATCCGCCCACGCTTACTACCGCGAAGAGGGCGGCGGCTTGATGATCGGCCTCTTTGAGCCGGTGTGTGCGCCGTGGAATGTAGCTTCAATTCCGCAGGACTTCTCCTTTGGTGAAATCCCGCCAGACTGGGATCGCATGGGGCCTTACCTGGAACGGGCCATGCAAAGGGTGCCAATTTCACTCGAAGCCGGAATCCGAAAGTTCTTCTGCGGGCCTGAATCATTCACCCCAGATTTACAGCCGTTCATCGGTGAGGCACCGAGCATCCGCAACTATTTTGTTGCCGCCGGTATGAACTCCGTTGGTATCCTCACCGGTGGTGGCGTCGGTCGCGTTGTTGCGAACTGGATCATTAACGGCAAGCCCGATGTTGATGTCACCGGCTTCAATATCAATCGCGCGCTCCCCCACCAGCGAAACCCGCAGTACCGCGCCGAGCGCACAGTTGAGACTCTCGGTCTGGTTTACCAAACCCATTACCCCGGCCGCACGGTCACGACCGCCCGCGGCGTCAAGCGCTCACCTATTCATCACCTGCTCAAAGAGCGCGGGGCTTACTTCCGCGATGTCAGCGGCTGGGAGGGCGCCGATTGGTATGCCCCACCCGGTGAAATCCCGGAGACGGGTGAACTCACTTGGGGCCGGCCCCACTGGTTTGAGTCTTGGGCCACCGAGCACCGCGCCATCCGTGAGGGCGTCGGCTTAATGGACATGAGCTTCATGTCGAAGTTCTTGGTGCAGGGTGAACAAGCCGGAGCCCTTCTTGACTACGTGTCAGCGAACGCTGTCGATGGCGCAGAAGGCGTTATCACCTACACCCAGTGGCTCAACGATTCAGGCAATATCCAAGCCGACCTCACTGTCACCAAACTTGGCGCCAATAAGTTCTTCGTGGTGGCCTCCGATACCGCCCACGGGCAAGTTCTTCAATGGTTAACGCGCCACGGCAAAGACTTTGCCGCCACCGTGACCGACGTAACTTCAGGCTACGCCCAATTAAATATTCATGGCCCCCTTGCCCGCGATCTCCTGCAGGCTGCGACCACGACTGATATGTCAAACAGTGCATTCCCGTTTCGCACCGCGCGCGAAATTGACCTGGGATTCGCTCGGGCACTTTGTGTTCGCATCACCTACGTGGGTGAGCTCGGCTACGAGCTTTACGTCCCAACCGAGCAAGCGGTTCACGCCTATGAGCGCCTGTGCGAAGTGGGCAAACAAGTCGAACTCGTTCACTGTGGTCTCAAAGCACTCGCGAGCCTGCGAATGGAAAAAGGCTATCGAGACTTTGGCCATGACATCGACAACACCGATTCGGTGCTCGAAGTTGGTCTTGGCTTTGCAGTTGCTTGGGATAAGGCGAGTGACTTCATTGGGCGTGATGCCGCCCTGAAGCAAAAGAACTCCGGCCCACTTCATCGGCGCCTCGTGCAGGTAAAACTCCTCGACCCACTGCCATTGCTATACCACGGTGAAATCTTGCTGCGCGATGGCGAGGTAGTTGGCTATGTGCGCGCCGGTAGTTATGGTCACACCCTCGGCGGCGCCGTTGGGCTGGCGATGGTGGATGTAACTGAGCCAATCACCGCAGATTACCTCGCAACTGGCACCTGGGAGGTCGAGGTGGCCGGGGTCAAAGTGCCTGCCACTACTTCACTGCGGCCCATGTACGACCCGGCCAACGAAAAGATAACCGGTATATAAGTCTGCTTACTGATGTCAAACCAACTCGGGGCAAAGTCAGGTTTCACCCCCCCTTACATCTCTCTGAACAGTACTTCACGTTCTCCCAATCACGAGCCCATTTCTTACGCCACTCAAAAGGGAGATTGCAGCGTTGGCAGATTTTCGGTTCGAAACCGTTTTTGGTTTTAGCTTTCATGGTGTGCTTTTTCTGGCGCGGTAACTAGCCCACGCACCTGTGCTCCAAAGTGCCCAAATCACGAGCAAGGGTTGAAAGAGCAGGCGGATGGCACGTGCTTGATCAGTGTTTAATCCAAATGCATCCGTGCCGTTAATGAACTGGGAGACGTTGCCGGGGAAGACTGCGATAAAGAATGCGGCGACGATCCAACCGAGGTAGGTGCGGTATTTGAATAAAACAATTAGCGAGATACCCAGAAGTATCTCCACAACACCGGATGCGATGACTACAAAGTCAGCCTGGCTCTGCAAGATGGTGGGGACTTGTGCTTGAAACTCAGTGCGATTAGTTGTTAAGTGCGTGAAGCCGGCGTAGGCAAGGGCTGCGCCCAGAATGATTTGAAATACTTTGCGAAGTAACTCCATGGACCAAAGGTTAGTGGCTTTCATGTTGAAGTTGTAGGCTCTTTTCTATGAACTACTCATCACTGCGTACTACTCTCAAAGCTGGATCTATTGTCTTTGGTGCCTCAGCCCTCTTTCTCCTAATTCTTCCCGCAACCTTTCTAGGCCTGCTCGCCCTTGAGGTAAACGATGGCATGGTGTGGTCAATGCGCATGATTGGCATAACTCTGATCGCCCTTGCTGGGAATATGTGGAACAACTCGAGGAGTAGTTCTGATGCGGGTGTCGGGCAAGTGGCATGGGTTATGTGCGTGAGTGCAAGTGCACTCGGTGTGTTGACTCTGCTGATCCCAGCGCAGCTAACCTGGTTTGCCTATCTCTATGCCGCCATTGGTTTTGGATTTGGGCTGAGTTATTTAATCAATATCGTGCGCAAGTAGTGCAGGCCTATCGACCCAGCGGTCGGTAGGCGTCGCGGCGGTGATCGATGCGCAGGACGACGACTTCACGCGGGTCCTCACGGATCCGGTACAGCACTCGATACGTGCCACGGCGCGCGGACCAGATGCCGTCGAGGTCATTACGCAGTGGCTTCCCGACGCGGTGCGGGTTGTCCAGAAGCGCCGTGGTCACGAAGTCGATGACCGCGGCTGCCACCGCCTCCGGCAGGTCCTCGGTGATGGCGCGCCGGGCGGGCGGGGTGAGGACGATCTCGTAGGGCTGCTCCGTCACGCGCGCAACTGGCGCACGGCATCGGTGCCGCGGACGACGTCGCCAAGCGCGTAGGCGGCATCGGCCTCCCGGATGTCGGCCAGAGCCTGGGGATCGCTCAGGACGTCGATCGTCTCCTGCATTTGGGCGAGATCCTCCGGACTGAGAATGACCGCCGCAGGCTTTCCGTTGCGGGTAACCACGACGCGCTCATGCTGGTGCTCGACCCGATCGATGACCTCGGACAGGTGGTCGCGGACATCCCGCAGGGACTGAGTCGACATGAACACAATTGTGGCGCTTTCTTCGGCGTCTGTCCAGCCGTGAAGGGACCGCGCCGTCAAAGGAAGCCGAAGGTCCCGTGGGGATAACCCCCGTTTCGTGGATCAGACCCCACTTTGTCGAAATAGCTTTTCAGTTTGGGAATTCTCAATTCGTTCAGTACGGAATTCAGGTGTCAAAGCAACGAGACGTTTTCACCCCCTGATGGCCTGAGCGACTCTTAATTGTCGTGCTCACCTGCCTACTGCTACTCCCCTAGGCGAATAGGGATCACAATTTCGTTGTACTGCAAGAAGCCAGGCTTGAACGGCGGATCAAACCGACAGATTCGCGTTTCGTCGGAGAGTGCAATATTGACTTTAGAAGCGCTTGCACGAAGTACCTGAGCCATCTTTTGTGAGAGTTCATCGGTGGCTCTTCCGCGGAATGATTTGGCAACACATGTTTGTGTATCTAATTCTCGCAATGTGACTTGTGAATCGTTTGGCTGCGGCATGGTGCCGAAGGTGCTACCTGAAGGCATCACAAACGAGACATACCATTTGGAGGGGTCGGCATTGTCTTTACTTTGAGCGGCAATTACTGGGGCTGTCATCGCGATTTTTTGCGATAATTGATTTCCCGCTGAAATGTAATTGAATAATGAAGAGAATGCACTGCTTGATGCCGTTGAATACTGCCCAGAAACTCTTACCTCTGCTATGACACATGGAAGATATTCGCGAAGCTCAAAATCCTCATAAGTTTGCAGCACTTTAAATTCTTGCTTTTTAGTCATACTCCAAGCCTACTCTTGTACATCGCTAACTCTTAACTCTTAAAAACGAGGTCATGGACCTGCCGGTCGATCCAAACCGGACGTGTCGTCCGCGACATGATCCACGCTGGGTATCTCAACGATGAGTAGGAGTGACTGGCCCCAAAGTGGCTCGGTGGTCTCTTCTAGCCTTCGGATTCTTGGCACAACGTGCTTATCCCAAAAAGCCACTCGCTCCGAAGACGTTGGGTGTTGTCGTGCCATAGTTGCAATGACTCCCCATGCCAACGCGCCCAGTGCATTCACATGTTTAAGGGTCACCACTTGAAGTCCAGCGTGACTTGCAAGAGCACGTAGCTCTCTTCTTGAGTACCGTCGGTAGTGACCAACCTCTAGATCAAACTTTGAATACAGCAATTCATGAGCGGGAACCCAAATAGCGATACGCCCACCAGGTTTTACGAGTGACTTCAAGCATTGCAGAACTTGTCGATCATTTTCGATATGTTCTAAGACATTTATGAGAACAGCACCGTCATAAGGGGCATGGAGTTTGGATAGCGACGACTCCAGTGTGCCTTCAATGACTCGCACGTTTTGTAAATTCGCCGCAGTCTCATTGAGCTTAATCACCAGCTCTTTTGACGGCTCTACTGCATCAACGTGTTTTGCATATTTCGACAAGACCTTCGTAAACGTACCGTTCCCCGCGCCAGGCTCCAGAATATTGCCCTGGGTGGCAGTCTGAATTAGGTCCGCAATCCAAGCGTAGTAATTCTCCGACTGGCTCATTTCATCAACGCTCGTATCCAAGGACTTGATGGCGTTTGTTTCTCGCAACTTGGCGGATCGCTTCCTTCGCCTTGTTTCGCGAACGGAATACTTGACTACACATTGAAAGGCTTCAACGCCGTCTCGCCAACCAATTTTTTTGCCTTCGTCGTAGCTTCGCCCGTTATACGAAATCCCCATCTCGTATATCCGGAATCCTCGTTTGGCGACCTTAACGGTGAACTCAGGTTCGAATCCGAACCTATCTTCTTCAACAAGTAAAGCATCGAGGACTTCACGGGTGAACACTTTGTAGCACGTTTCCATGTCCGTCAGATTGATGTTCGTCATGGCATTCGATGCAAGTGTCAGTATTCGATTGCCAACCGAATGCCAGAAAAGCAGCACGTTGTGAGTCTGTCCAGAGTTGAACCGAGAGCCGTATACGACGTCAGCACGGCCTACAAGAATTGGTTTTAGGAGTTGCTCGAATTCTGCGGGATCATATTCAAGATCTGCATCTTGGATACCAATAATGCCGCAAGTGGTAGCCCCTAATCCAGTGCGTAGCGCTGCGCCCTTGCCTTGATTCCGGGCGTGACGAATAACTAACACGCGGGGGTCAGTGAGACCTTGGAGAATGTCCCATGAGGCATCTGTCGAGGCATCGTCGACGATGACCAACTGCCCCACGAATTCTTGCCGCAAGACTGAATGGATGCATTCCAACAACGTGTCCTGCTCATTAAAA
>JBAXHK010000052.1:0-8126 GCA_037138935.1 Actinomycetes bacterium | reverse complement strand
GTCGGCCAGCCGGCCGGCTCGGGCCCGAGTTGGCTCAATAAGTCAATTTGTATCAGGCACCAAGGAGAGAGGTCCAAAGCTCCACTCTTGGTATCGCGCACGACCTCGGCCCAGGGCAGCCATTTCGTGTCTTCGACTTCGGCTGGATCCGGTGTGGTCACCGCACCTGGGGCAACGACCGCCATCAATACCGGGCACATTTCATTTTCGGCGATCCCATTCATTTCTGCGTGGTATCGAAATGCCGGAAGGATCAAACGCGGAGCAGTGATCTTTATGCCAAGTTCATCGCGGCAGCGCCGGGTGGCTGCCGCCTCCACGGTTTCACCGGGCAGCGGGTGCCCGCAGACCGAATTGGTCCAAAGCCCGGGGAACGTTAACTTCGATATTGCACGTTGGCTCAGCAGCAGCCGGTTATCAGTGTCAAAGACGTAGCAGGAGAACGCGAGGTGCAGTGGAGTCTGGCCGTGGTGGACGAGTGACTTATCCAGGCTGCCCGCCACTGTTCCGTCAGGATATAGCAGGACTACTAATTCAGTATCTGCCATCAAAGAACCCTAAACCGAAGTGAAGTGTTTAACTTCCCTCACATGGCAAGGCACCTTGCTGATTGCCGATTGTGCCCTTATATGTCGGTTCAAATACTTTTTGGGCCGTTATTGGTGGTACGACATAAACTAATGGGTAGGGCCCTTTGCCGACACTTGCCGGGAAGCCCTCCATGGTCACTCGTCCAACGTTTACCTGGATCGTGACATTCCCAGATTTGGCACCGGCCCAGCAACCCGATGCTTTCGTCGAATCAAGTGCCTCCGCTCGCGTGGGCTGGGTTCCGGCGGGGACACCTTTATATTGAATGACGATGTTCTGCAGTGCATTTTGATTGACGGCCCAAGGCGCGGTGAAGTTAAAGCTCATGCCTTTGGTTTTTGCCGTTGGTACAGTTGCGGTCGCAACACCGTTGACTACCGTGACGGTTTTCCCCTCGTAGGGCGCACCTGATTTACCTTTAAGCCACTGTGCGGGCTGGATGGTGCAGCCGTCGCAGCCGACAACATTGAAAGTAATAGTTGTCGTATTGGCGGCCATCGCGGCGGGGGCCAATAAAGTGGTAGCGGCAAAAGCTGAAGTTGCTAGAGCCAGGGTGAGCAGTGGGGTAGCGGTCATGGCCGCGATTCGAGTGCGCATGCCAGAACGCTATCAGGAGGTCGTCATATATATGTGGTTATTTGTGAAACTTTGACCGTGAAAACAAAAGTAGGAACCCACCCAAGTTACTAATAGCAGTTGATCTCGCTGATAGAGATTGCTTTGGCGGTGCGTGCTGTTCTCGGGAGTGTGACTATCGCCGTCTCATTACGCCGGAGGTGCGGCAGCACGGCACTTACGTCGCTTAAGAAAGTGTTGGTCGGGGAGGCCATATCGGTCTGTGTCCACTGGTTAAGTGCTAGATATAAACCGTGTGGGCAGGCTGTCGCTTGCGCGGTGACTTTAACTTGCCAACAGGATCTCGGCGGGCAATCAGGTGTCTTGACCCAAGACCATTTAAGCCCGTCACGCTCTTGTGCCTGCGCGCTCGACATCCCCAAGGCAGCCGCTGAGCACACGCCAATTGCAGATAGCAATCCCCAGGAAATGGTGAGCCTGATTCTGGCGCGGCTTCTTAGCTGCAACTCACTCTCCCCTTCCACCGTCGAACCCCCTGCCTATCAGGCATCTTGCCGGAGCCATACTGATAGCGCAATGCCCCCATCGTTGAAAAGTTAGCAGAGGGTCAAGTGAGTGGTGCTAGGAAATTTTGGGGGCTTTGCCTACTTGGCGTCCTGAGCACCTGCTTTATCGGTATTTCGTTGCCGGCACAGGCAACTCCCGACCAACCAGTTACCCGTGTACTGGCTTTCGACAACACCCCGATCTACTTCACCGGCAACGACAACCAACGCGATGTCTTGGCGCCATCGAATTTTCCGGCAGGTGGCAGTTTCTCCAAGATCACGATGCACATTTCATTGGCGTGCCCAACGGGTGGCTGTGATCCGTGGGATAGATACGGAACCATTGGTGTGGTTATCCCATCAACCGATGTGCAAATTACTGATTCGCAACCTCCGCCAACGATAATCGAACTTGCTCGTTTCATGACCCCGTACGGGGTTGGAGCCAGCTGGTCAACGGATGTAACAGACCTTCGACCGATTCTTCGCGGGGCTATCACCCTCTCAGCTCATATTGATACGTGGGTAGGCCCTGGCAATGCCAACGGTGCAGGATGGAAACTAACTACGTGGTTCACAATGAAGCCTGGTAAACCAATTCGCGAATCGGTTGCGGTTATCCCGGTGTGGTCGCCTCGTGAAGTGCGCTACGGAGATCCGGTAGTGCCGACCGCGGTTGACGCTCCAGCGGTTGCTCTGGCGGTGCCAGCTGGAGGTAGCTTCGCGCTACGCACGCTGGTCACTGGGCATGGGCAAGGCAATAAGGATGACTGTTCGGAGTTTTGTTCGAGCACGCAAACGATCCGAGTGAGCGGCGAGGCGCACCAGTTAGACCTTTGGCGTAAGGACTGCGCAACATCTGGGGCCCATGGGCAATTGGGTAACTATTGGTATTCGCGTGCTGGGTGGTGCCCTGGTGATCTGGTTAAACCTTGGGTTATTGAGCTGGGGCAAGACATCTCAAAAACCATCACAAAATTCGCATATGGGGTTACTCCCTACGTGAATACCTGCCGTCCAGGAGCCACCCCGCCCGTGCCGACCACCTGCACTTTGGGCACAGCTCCTGAATATGACGGTGGTCGACATACGGCGCCAATTTATCGACTCTCGACGGTGCTAATTGTTTATCAGCAAGGGCTTTAGAGCGACTAGGAAACGTTAGGTGAAAGTGACTAACTAGCCTAGAGTGATCTCAGATGGTGGGTTTCCCACCGTGCTTCGGCATCGGATCAATCGATTTCAGGGTTGGGGTAGGCCTATGCAGTTCCCGAGGCAGACACCTCGCGCCTATTAAGTGCCGAATACCTAATCTAAGGGAAACAAGTTGAAACTTTCACTCCGCACCTTTCGTTGGACCGCCGCCGCAGCAACGACTTGTTGCGTCCTCGCTGGTGGCCTAGCCGCCCCCGCGCAGGCCCTCGCCCCTCTTGCTGCTGTCCTCGAGGCCCCCACTAACTTGCAAGCCCGGCCGTTAGAGAATCCAATCGATCCGAGCAAGCCGCTGGTGCGATTGTTTTGGAAGGCGCCAACTGTTGGAGCGACCCCAACGGCCTACAAGGTTTATGTCGACGGAGTTCTTTTTGAGACCACAAACCTCACCGCGTCCAATGTCACTCCGCTAAAAATTGGTCAGCTCTACACCTTCACCGTCACCTCCATCGACGCAGGCGGCCACAGCGAAGTGGCCACTGTCGAACGCATCGCCACAATTGCCCCCACCGAGCCTATGAATGTACAGGTGGTGCCAGATAACGAGAGCCTGCACGTTTCATGGGAGCCACCCCAAAATAATGGGGGCACCGCAATTAGTGGATACCGAGTTCTACCAACAGCTGGTGTCCCCGGGAAGCCACCGGTGTGTGAATCGACCGGTCCGACTTCGTGCACAATTTCGCACCTGGTCAACGGCCGCCATTACGACGTCACGGTTGAAGCGAAAAATGGTGGCTGGCCTCATCTGCGCGGGCCTGAATCCATCGCAGCAATCGGGATACCCAATGCCCGACCAAGTGGTCCGCGGAACTTGCGCGTTGTCGCTGGTGGGTCCACGTCGGTGAGTTTGTCATGGGTTACTCCTGAAAATATTGGCGAGAACCCAATCTTGGGTTACACAATTTCGATGTTCAATGCCGAGGGTTTTCTGCGCCCAGAGTTCCCCCAGATCAATGTCGGACCAGATGTTCGCCAGTACAGATTGCTCGGTCTCACCCCAGGGCTTGAATACTCCTTCGGTGTTCAGGCTTACACCGATAAAAACTCCGGTGGTATGACACTTAATGCACTTCACAACCCTTTGGGCTTGCCCGCTGCACCTGCGCTCGTTGAGATCGCCGGTGTCGGCAACACCACCGTAAGTCTCACCTGGGAGGCACCCGACCCAGATGGTGGCGTGCCTCCTTCGGATTACCTCGTGACCGCAACCCCGCAGGCCCCGTTCCCCGCTGGTGTTTTAACTGAGGAAACTCTATGCCCGGTCTCCGCGACAACCGCAGCACCAGATTTTGAGTGCGACGGTGCCTACCTGTGGATGCACCTAGTAAATGGAGTGACGTATTCGTTCACCGTGGCAGCTAAAAACAAGTTCGGGTGGAGCCCCACATCAACCTACCCAGCAATCGCAACTCCCGAAGGTACGCCACCACCACCGCTAATAACAGCGGCAACGGTGACCTCACCAACATCCATCACCCTCACCTGGAACCCATCAGTTACTAACGGGGGCCTAGGAGTGGGGGCGGTGACCTACTCGGTCGCATTTAGCGGTGCAACACCTCGACCGGTACCCGGATGTCTACTCATCTCGGTGACCAGCTGCGTGATCACCAACCTGGTTTACGGGGCCGACTACGAAGTCACGGTAAAAGCCCTCAACACCGTATTCGGTGGGGACCAATTCAGTTCAAGCACGCTGACCATCAACACCAACCCAGTCCAAGTTCCAACCGGAGGGATCCGCTAATGCGCATTACACGAACCGTAGTTGCCCTAAGCGCTACGGCCATCATGGCGGTAGCGCTATCGACAGCACCAGCAAGTGGGGCAACGATCCCCACCCCAGACCAGGGAGCAACTGCGTTAACGAAAATGTTGACTTACGCAGATGTACCAAGGGCACTGAATGTTGCTCCGGGCTGGGAATACACAGTCAAAGCCGACAAAAGTAGCCTCACGCAGGGGCTGTGCGATAAGAACGGGGTAGAAATCACCGGCCCATTAACGCACCTGCTCTATCAGGTGGAACTCGGTGAAACTAACGCAGTCCTTGATCCCATCGCCTTGGAGCAGAAGGTGTGGCAGTACGACTCTGCGGCGTTGGCCCAAAAAGACTGGACGGTCATCGAGAAGCGCGCTAAGAAATGCACCGGCCGCTCAGTTTCGGGCCCCAGTGTGCAATATCTATCCAATGGCACCACCGAGCAAAGCGTTGACGGCCGTCAAGGCATCTGGATTTTCGTCAAGGCACCCGCAGTCGGCCTAAACCCAGATACTGAAGACGGCTACTACTACGCGCTGTTCCTTGTCGGAGACACCATTCAAAGCGTGGAGTATGACTTTATTGATGCTAAAGGTCTCTCCCAACAAAAAAAATCGATTGTCAACCAGGTAGCGGTTGACCTAGCCGCTAAATGGCTCGGCTAAATACCACTCAACCCTGCTTAACCCCACCCACTAATTAAAGGAAAATTCAATGCGAAGCCGCCGAACGATCTACGCCCTTACCGCCACCGCGTTATTAGGTGTCGCCGTTACCATGTCGGCGGCCCCCGCATTCGCTCAAATGCCAACGAATGTGTGTTACACCAACCACCTAAGCGACGCTGCAGGAAACCATGAGGCTTGGATAGGGCACCACCACCTGCTCTATGGGCAAACAGCTTGTTTCACATACAGCTCCTCGAAGGACAAAGAAACCAAGTTTTACACAAACAAAGAAAAGGACCCGACTATCGCGACTTTCACCGCCCACAACCCTCTCATTGGTAAGCCGTGGGTGGGGATAACCCCCGACGAGACCGTGCACAAAATCCATTTGGACGAAAATATAACTGAAACATACGTAGACACCAGATGGGAAATGTCCTATACGGTCCACCGCAAGACAGACGCGGCCTTCGCGAAGGAATTCACTGTTGACATAAAGATCCATTAGTGAAGTCCCACCTACTCGCGTCCCTACTAGGCATCTACTGAGGACACCTGTTGAAACTTTCACCCCGCACGACCACCGCCTTCACGTTGGCTCTAGTCACTGCGGGGCTCCTCGCAGGATGCGCCACCACCCCGACAAGCACACCGGCACCGTCGGTGAGCGTTTCCCGCGAGGCAGCTTGGGGTTTGCGGGGAACTAACGTCTTGCTGGTGAACAACTCGGGTCAAACCATCAACCTGACGAGTGTGGTGTCCGATTCCAGCAACGGACTCGGCGTGGTGGATAACGGAGGCACCGCAAGTATTGAGGGGACCGGACCTGCAGTGCAGGTCGGCGGCTCCAAGGATGTCGTGATTGGTGTGCGATTCTCCGACAATGACACACTGGAACTCGAGGTGACGAACCTGCTCGTGGGATCTCCGCGCGTCACAGTGTCAGGATGCGACGGGACTGACTACGCAGTTGGAGAGAAGCAAGATTGGAACTTCAAGGGCCGCGGCATCACTGTTGAACGACGCGCAGATGATGAATGGATCCAATTCGCTATCACGTTCACCGCCACCAAGGCGGAAACCAGCCCTGACATTTGCCTTTAGACCCCCAGTTTGTGCCCTGAAAAATAAACCACCCACCCGCATCCCCCCACCTAGCTAAGGAAACCTGTTGAAACTCTCACCCCGCACCACCACAACCTTCATGTTGGCTCTAGTCACTGCGGGGCTCCTCGCAGGATGCACAACCACCCCTACAAGTGCACCTGCACCGTCGGTGGGTGCCTCCCGGCAGGCAACTGAGAAAGACGCCCCCCTCACGTTGCCGGTGAACACTTGTTACAAAAATGACGGAATCGACTCCGCTGGCGACACCTTCACCATTCAGATAGGGGACAAGGATGTGCCTTATGGGCAGTCCACCTGTTTTATAACCGACGACAGGGCTACAGAAATAAAGCTTTATCGTGACAGCACTCGGGTTGACTTCTACGCCACTTTCAAAGCTAGCAACCCATACATTGGAAGACCATGGCTGTCGATAAAGTTCGTCGACGAATTGGAACCGAACAGTCACCAATATGCGGTGAACGACACCATAACTTACGAACAAGCGTTCAAGGACACCATAAGTCACGAAGTCGTCTATGAATTTATATACACGGTCCTGCGCAAAGAAGACACAAACGAAATGAAGCAATTCACCGTTGACATATCGCTCAGGTAAGGAGTTCCCACCAAACCCGTGTCCCCCCACCGAACATCTAATTAGGGAAACCTGTTGAAACCCTCACCCCGCACCACGACCACCGCAACTTTCACGTTGGGTTTACTGATAGCTGGGTTCCTCGCAGGTTGCGCATCTACCCCGACAAGCACACCATCACCAGCGATGAGTGCTTCCAGGGAAGCAGGAATCCTGTCCATAGGAACCAATGTGAACGTTTTAAACTCAACAGGGGAAGTGATCACAGTTGCTGCTGACGTATCAGATACCAACCAAGGAATGGGTGATGTTCAGCCGGGGGGAACCGCAAGTGCTGAGGGCACGCATTTTGGTCATGACGTGGACCTCACTGTGACATTTGATGATGGCACCTCGATGAAATTAGAGGCCCACAATCCACCGTGGCCAATGGGATACCCGGTATTACAGGGAGAATGGTGTGGGGAAGTCAGCTACAAGGCAGATGAGACCAAATTCTGGTTTTTTCAACAGTATAAGAATTCCGCACAACACGGGTTCACCATCAAACGCCTCCCTGACGATGACTGGAAACAGTTCCGCATCATTTTCACCCCAACCCCACCTGAAGGTGCCACCGACTTTGAGGCGTGTGTGACTAAAAAAGATCCACCTGCGCCACCAATCCCTGCACAAAGTAGCTAAGGAAACAAATTGAAACTCTCACCCCGAACCACCCTCACCCTCACGTTGGGTTTACTCACAGTGGGGCTACTCGCAGGATGCGGGGGACAAACGACCGGGGCTCTTGGGGGAGTGTCAATACAAACAGCGTCTCCTCCCCGGCAGGCCGCTGGCCTTCCTTATGGCAGTTACTGGAATCTAGCCAACGACTCCGGCGAGACCATAACCATTACAGACCTAGACCCGGAAAGTAGTGACAGTGTCGGGCTAGGCCAGATCCCAACAGGTGGTACCGCATACATAGAAGGTGGAAACATTCCAAATGTTCGGCTGGAAGTGACTTTCCCCGGCGTGACGCTGGGACTGTTCAGCGGCGAGTTGAAGTTTACGGTCTATCG
>JBAXHK010000051.1:0-8187 GCA_037138935.1 Actinomycetes bacterium | reverse complement strand
TGCTCGCGGCGCCAATGATCTGGTACACGCGCAGTACCTCGACAGCTGAGGCACGCTCATGAACCGCAAAATTAGCATGACTCCCAAGGCACACGGCCTAGCCACCATCACCGTGGTCTACCTGCTCTGGGCACTAGTGCCAGTCGCGATAGCTGTGCTCTTCTCCTTCAACGCCGGGCGTTCTCGCAGCGTGTGGCAAGGATTCTCACTGCGCTGGTACACCTGGGATCCAAATGGATCCATCTTGAATGACCCATCCTTACGAAACGCTCTCCTTCACACCATCTTGTTGGCTTTGATCGCGACCGCTATCACTGTGCCACTGGGAGTTTGTTTGGCTCTTGCACTCGACAGGTGGCGCGGCCGCATACCAACTGGAGCAAACTTCGCCGTTTTACTCTCTTTTGTGATACCCGAAATAGCACTAGCAATCGGTCTGCTGTTCCTCATCACCATGCTGACAACCCCATTCGGCCTTGGTACCACCGCACAGATAGTTGGCCTCGTTACCTTCCAACTTTCTTATCCGGTTGTCATTGTGCGCGCGCGACTTTTGACAATTGGTTCCCAATATGAGGAAGCGGCTCGCGACCTAGGTGCTTCTGCGCTAGGGGCCGTCAAACGCGTTCTACTCCCGATGCTTTCACCTGCGATCTTGGTGAGCGCAATTCTGGTATTCGCTGATGTCCTGGATAACTTTGTCATTGTGCGTTACTTATCTTCGGATATGAGTACCGAAACCACATCCATGCGTATCTACAGCACCGCGCGGGCCGCACCCACTCCGGCATTGAACGCGCTTGCGACTTTGATTCTTGTAGCTTCACTGGGAGCTGTCATCATCGGTTGGCTCATCTACCGCAGGTTGGGCAAAAACGATGGCGGGGATGTAAGTTTCGGCTCATTCACCGGTAACGTTTGACCAATTAATTCCCCTGCAGCAATCTAAATTAGGAGATCCAGTGTCACAGGCACTACCCGCTCGAGCACAAGTTGTAATTGTTGGCGGCGGGGTCATTGGTTGCTCAATCGCGTACCACCTAACCAAGCTCGGCGTAAAAGATGTGCTCCTAATTGAGAAGGATCAACTAACGGCCGGTACCACTTGGCACGCCGCAGGTTTAATCACCAGCGCCGGATATCACGATGACACCTCACTTTGGATGGCACGTTATTCGCGCGACCTGTACTCAAAGCTCGAGGCCGAGACCGGTCACTCGACCGGCTTCCGCCCGGTAGGCCACCTTTCAGTTGCGACCAACCCTGCCCGATTCGAAACCCTACTTCGCGAACGCGACTTTCAGGTTGGCTACGGGGTACCAAATGAAATCATTTCACCTCGCGAGGTGAGTGAACTCTTCCCGTTGGCTCGCGTCGATGACTTAATCGGGGCCTCCTATGTTGTCGACGAAGGCCGCGCCGACCCGGTTGGAGTAGCAACCTCGATGGCCAAGGGTGCGCGCATGGGAGGTGCCACGATCATTGAAGGGATTTCAGTTACCGGCTTCACTCGCACCGGGCGCAGAATTACCGGAGTCACAACCAGTGTCGGCGACGTAGAGGCCGACACCGTCGTACTCTGTGCTGGTCTTTGGACCCGGCAGTTAGCTCGAAAAGCTGGAATCGACGTACCACTTCAGGCGGCCGAGCACTACTACCTTCTTACCGAACCGATGGCGGGTGTACATCGCGATCTCCCCATTATCGAAGATCTTGAATGCTACGGGTACTTCCGCGAGGAGGGAGACGGCATGCTGGTTGGGCTCTTCGAGCCGGTTGCTGCACCTTGGCACCCGAAGCAGGCCCCGGAGGATTTTGCTTTCGGCACCATCCCTCCGGATTGGGATCGCATGACTCCGCATCTGGAGAAAGCGATGGCCCGCATCCCCAGTCTTTCGGAAGCCGGAATTCGCACCTTCTTCTGTGGACCAGAAAGTTTCACCGCGGATGTACTGCCGTTGCTGGGCCCGGCCCCCGAAGTAGACGGTCTCTTTGTTGCTGCCGGCCTGAACTCGGTCGGGATTTTGATGGGCGGGGGCATCGGAAATGTCATGGCCAGTTGGATTGTCGATGGCATATGCCCGGTTGATATCGCGGCCTTCAGCATTGAGCGGGCCCTACCCTTTGAGAACTCTCTCCGCTTTCGGACAGAGCGGACAGTTGAGCAACTTGGTGTGCTGTTCGGTGACGGCTCCTTCCCCACCTTTCATCAACACACCGCCCGTGGCATTCGCCGGTCGCCACTTCATGAGACTTGGGAGAAAGCCGGCGCCTACTTCGGGGTATCTGCCGGTTGGGAGTTCCCCGAATGGTTTTCACCTACCGGTGAGAATCCTGAAGTACCCTGGACCTGGGAGCGTGGTCATTGGACACCCTGGATAGCTAGCGAACACAAAACCGTTCGCGAGAATGTCGGCGTCATGGACATGACCTTGATGTCAAAGTTCCTCGTTCAAGGGCCAAGCGCTGCGACCATCTTGGATCGCCTGAGCGCCAACGAAGTTGTCGGTGCAATTGGCCGTGTGGTCTACACCCAATGGTGCAACGACCGCGGCGGGATTGAAGCTGATCTCACCGTTACCCGGCTCGGCGAAGAGAAGTTCATGGTGGTGGTCTCCGATGTCACACATCGCCGCGTTGAGCGGATGCTTCTCGATGAAATTCATGCGGGCGAATTCGCAACTATCACTGATGTCACCGCCGGGTTCGTCATATTGACGGTGCAAGGACCAAAGTCCCGTGAATTGCTCGAGCGAGTGAGCCCCGATGACCTCTCAAACGAGGGCTTCCCTTATTTGACCGGGCGAGAAATTGAGATCGGGTACTCCAGAATCTTGGTGCTGCGGGTTACCTATGTGGGTGAGCTCGGCTATGAGCTCTACATTCCATCGGACCAAGCCGTTTCGGTTTGGCAGACCCTCGAAGCCGCGGGCCAAGACCTCGGGCTGCGACCGGTTGGGCTCGGAGCACTCCACAGTTTGCGTTTAGAGAAAGGCTACCGAGACTACGGAATAGATATTGACAACACCGACACCCCGGTCTCGGCCGGTCTTGCCTTTGCGGTTGCCTGGGATAAGCCAACTGATTTTCGCGGCAAGGCTGCCCTCGTCGCACTTCGTGCTGATCGAACCAGCAGATTGGTTTGCCTTTTACTGGACTCACCAGAGCCACTACTTCACGGAAGCGAGCCGGTGCTCAAAGACGGTAACTGGGTCGGCTACCTGCAGGTAGGCGGATTTGGCCCAACCTTAGGTGCTTCGGTCGGCCTTGCCACCATCGACAATCCCGATGGGGTCACCGCCGACTGGCTTGCCGAGGACGGGTTTGAAGTGGTGGTCGCAGGTGAGCGGTATTCAGCTCGCCTCCAGTTACGTCCGTTCTATGACCCAGACCGTAGCCGAGTGCTCAGTTAATGCATTTACTACTCTTTCCGTCCGCCCATATCTTTAAGTACCTGTTGGCTTGCCAACCGCCCCGGTGCACCGATCACGCAACCTCCGGGGTGGGTACCTGACCCGCATTGGTAGTAACCATGGATCGGTGTGCGGTAGTCGCTGTAGCCGGGTGCCGGACGGAAGAAATACATCTGATGAGCGAAGAACTCTCCCGCATAGATATTGCCCTCTGAGAGTCCGGTCTTGGCTTCAATGATGTCTGGCGTGACGACTTCGCGCTGAAGTACCAAGTCATTGAAGTTCGGGAAGAAACTTTGGAGTGTCGCCTGTACGCGATCGGCCATATTCTCCCGCTCCGCCTGCCAGGTGGTTCCTTTGAGCTCATGTGGGGTGTACATCACAAAGCACGACATCACATGCTTACCAGGGGGTGCCATGTCAGGGTCAACTAACGATTGAATGCACGCATCTATATAAGGGTGTTCGGAGTACCCTCCGTACTTCGCGGCGTCGTAGGCCCGCTCCATGTATTCCACGGTCGGAGCAACATTGATGAACCCGAGGTACTGATCGGTGCGACTACTGAGCGCGGGGTACTCCGGGAGCCCGTCGAGGGCGAAGTTCACCTTCGAGGCGACCCCTTGAAAACGGAACCGCTGAATAGTGTCGACTAAATCAGCAGGGAGCTCACGTGGATCGGCTATTTCCAAGAAGGTGCGCCGAGGGTCAAGTGAACTCACCACGGTTGGGGCACGGAATTCAGTTCCGTCCCGGAGGGCAACACCCTTCACCTCGCCTTTTTCGGTTATGAGGTGATCAACGTGGGAATCCAGCCGAATCTCCGCGCCGTAAGCGGTGGCCGCGCGGGCCAACACCTGCGTGAAGCCGCCGTTACCGCCCTTGTGGAAGGACCATGAGCCGCCGACACCGTCATGCTCACCCATTGACAGGTACAGCCAGTTCAGCCCGCTACCAGGTGACATTGGGCCCAACTTGATTCCCACGCAAGCGGCCGAGCAGATCGTGGCTTTAATGATTTCGGACTCAAGATAATCATCACAAAAGTCTGCGATGCTGCCGGTAAGTAGCCGGACAGTGTCGTGGATTACTTTCTTGTTGCCGGTGCCTAGATGCTTGAGCAACCACGCCATTTTCTCGGCGTCGGCGGGGTCATCGCTAAAGAGGTTTGGCGGAATGGAGTCAAACAGTGGCCGAATAAATTTGCGTACGCGTGCGGTGTCATGCTCAAAGCGCTCCATACCATCAACGTCGGCTTTCGAGTGCCGCGCAATTTCTTGACGATTTAGGCCCGCGTCTGGACCGAGCAGGAAATAGTCACCGTTTTCCATGGGGGCAAAATGTGAGCGCATGAGCAGCGGCATGAATCCGTAACGCACTAGATCAAGTTCCTGAATAATTTCTGGGCGCAGGAGGCTAAGGGCGTAGGAGAAAGTTGTGAACTGGTAGCCGGGTCGTAACTCCTCGGTGATCGCGGCACCGCCCACGAGATTTCGCTGCTCAAGGACCAGAACCTTCTTACCAGCCTTGGCAAGATAGGCCGCATTAGTCAGGCCGTTGTGGCCCCCACCAATAACGATCGCGTCGTAGCTAAAGATGTCCGACATGTCAGGCCGTCTTCCTCTCGGGGCTGTAGAAAGGCATGGTCGTGACGGTGGCCCGCACGTTGATGTATTCGTGGTTCACTGTTTGTTCAATGTAAATCTCGGTACCAGGTTCGGCGTACTTAGGGTTGACACGGGCAATGCCGATGTGGCACTGGAGCACAGGCGAATACATGAAGCTGGTGGCGTATCCAATGCGCTTATCTTTGTCGTTGTAGAGCATTGACTCCCACGACACCGGAACTTCATCGGGGACAGCCAGCTGCCCGCGCGAATCAAACAGTTCAAAGAAGTCGCTCCATGCCACGGTTATGCCGACGGTGCTCCACCGGGAAGTGCCCTCAGCACGCTCCCGTAATATCGAATTGCGACCGATGAACGGTCGGCTGTCATCCTCGATACCTTTCAGGAGCCAGCCGAGGCCGAGCTCATCGGGGGTGAAGCGGTCGTCCGCGGTCCAGGCGTAGCGACTGGAGTTGAACTCAAAGCCAATAAGCGGCAAGCCGGCCTCGATGCGGGTCATTCCAAGTGCTTCATCACCATATGGGCGTAGCCCGTGCGGTTGGCCGGCCTCGAGAATGGCATCAAGGACCGGTAAGGCCTCCGCGACCGGAATGATCACCTCATAGCCAAGGTCTCCGCTGAACCCGGTGCGACTAATCGTGACAGGGGTGTTGGCAATTTTTGTCTCAGCGAATCCGAAGTAGCGAAGGCTTGAAATGTCGGGAGTAAGCACTTCAAGGATGTCGCGCGATCGTGGGCCTTGGATTGCGAGTGAAGCATAATCTTCGCTTGCATCGACTATCTCGACGTCATACAGGCGACTTAATTGTTTCAAGTAGCCCATGTTGGGCTCGGCCGCGGTGAGCAGGAATTCGTCAGACGCAAAGCGAAAAAGAACCCCATCCTCCATGACAAACCCGTCATCATCGCACCAGATGGTGTACTGAGCACGCCCCATCTTGAGGGTGCGGATATCACGCGCAAATGCGAATGAGCACAAGAGTTCAGCATCTCTCCCGCGAATCCAGTATTTATAAAGGGGAGAAGTATCAAAGAAGCCAGCGGCATTTCGAACCCCGAAATACTCGTGCTTGCTTGAAAGGTCATACCGCACCGCCGACAGGTATCCAGACCAATTGCCCCACATCTGAGTTTGGCTCAACTCGACCAAGCGCGGGTGGAAAGGTGTTGTTCGCATAATCGCGCTCCTTGACTTGGCGGTGGTTCATCCTAGGCACTTATTGGACATTTGCGCAATAGCGTCTAACCTGTCTCTATGGCCAGGATGAACCCGGACGACCGGCGTGAGGCGATAATCACCGCCACCTTGGCCGTTATGCAAAGGCAGGGCATCGCCGCCACCACCGTCCGCGACGTCGCGGCCGAACTTGGTGCCTCCAGCGGCCTCATCCACCACTACATGACCTCAATGGATGAACTCATCGCCGAAGCCTTCGAACGGTCGGCCGGTGCCGACCTGCTCGCAACCAGCAACTTGGTGGAGCAGGGCCAAGATCCACTGGATCAACTGCGATACTTCTTCGACTCCTATACCCGCTCTGACGGGAATTCGGGGATGCAGCTTTGGCTCGATGCCTGGGCTGAAGCCGCTAGGCGCCCTGAACTTAGACGAATATCGCAACGGCTCAATGAAGCTTGGCAACAACTCATCTGCGGCATCATCGAAGGCGGGGTGCAGGCCGGCTCAATGACCTGCCCTGATCCGGTGGCTGCCGCGTGGCGCATTCTTTCACTGCTTGATGGTCTCCACTTGCAGGAGGTAGCCCACAGTGACTCAGTTACGAGTCAGCAAGTAACCAACTGGTCACGCCGCGGCGCCGAAATCGAACTTGGATTACCACTTGGAACTTTGACCAACACGGAGACTTCCTGAACACAAATTTCTCCGGCTAAATGATGCGATCAAGTAATGGACGCCGCAAAAATACTACCGATCGAGGCATCAAGAGCCGAGTTGAATTCAGCATCACTTTGCTGAGCCGAAAGGCCTTCGGTAAGGGCTCGTGAGAAGCTCGCTGTCATACCGTGATTAAGTGCCAGGCGGGCATTCGCACCGGTACGCGAGTAGCCGCCCGAAAGGGCAACAACGCGGAGCACGCGGGGGTGAACGATCAAGTTCGAATAGAAGTCATCGGCCTCCGGCAAGGTGAGCTTCAACATGACGTGCTGATCGGGGGCGAGTTGGTCAAGCTCAGCGAGAAGCGCAGGCTTCAGCAAGGCTTCGGCAGCTGCTTTCTGCGCACTGTTGATATCCACCTCGGGCTCAATAATCGGCACCAAGCCCGCGGCAAGAATTTGTCGACCCACCTCGAACTGCTGACCCACCACTGCATCAACACCCGTCGGGTTTGCTAATTTGATTACCGACCGCATTTTGGTGCCAAAAACCCCGTGCGCATTTGCGCGCTCCAATAACGCGTCAAGATCCGGCATCGGCTTCATCACCTGTGCGCCATCAACTTCGTCAGCTAAGCCCTTATCCACCTTCAAGAATGGCACTATGCGCTTTTGGTCCCACAGGTACTCAGCAGTGCCCATCCCATCGATCTGACGATCCATTGTCATCTCGAATAAAATGGCCCCAAGGATGCGTTCGCCGGTGAATGCCGGGCTGGTGATGATGCGAGCTCGCATCTCATGGATGCGGTCGAACATCTCACCTTCGCTGGAATAGGCGGTGTCATCGAGGCCGTAGAGCGTCAAAGCCTTAGCGGTGCTGCCACCACTTTGATCGAGAGCGGCAATGAAACCGCTGGCGTTCTTCATCTTCTCGAACTGTTCGCTGTTCACGATGCATCCCCTCGTCGCTGGCTGGCGCGTCCACTTTCGGCCGAACCCAAGGCCCATTGTGGTGCATCACCTATCTTGGGATATCAGATTGACTTCAAACTCTTCAAAGCCTAATTTCGCGAGACTTTCTACAACGGCTGAGCAGACAACTGGCCCCCTAACAACAGCGGTCAAGGGCCAGCAACAGGGTTTAAACACCCCACCTAGCGGTAGGGAACGGAACTACTCTTCATTACCCTCAAAGCACGTACAATAGTGCGAGCCGGATCCGGAGGGGTTTAGGGTGCCGCCGATACCGGCAACACCGGGCCGCACCCAACCAACACCGAGTGCGAGCCGATCAGATGGCGCCGAAC
>JBAXHK010000050.1:0-8208 GCA_037138935.1 Actinomycetes bacterium | reverse complement strand
GATTACTACTCGTGCGCCTTCGTCGGCAAGTCGTCGAACGGTGGCCAAGCCAATCCCGCTTGCACCGCCGGTGATTACGGCTACGCGGCCTTCAAGTCGTCGACATTTGCTCTCACTCATGATTCCTCAATTCTTTATCAGTAGTCCACTAACGGTTGCGGAGTTAATCTTCGGTGCTCAAGAAAACGTTTTTGGTTTCAGTGAAGGCATCGAGTGCATCCGGTCCGAGTTCACGACCTAGGCCAGAGCGCTTGAAGCCACCAAATGGGGTCCAGTATCTGACCGAGGAGTGAGAGTTAACCGACAGGTTGCCGGCTTCGATACCGCGGGCTACCCGAAGTGCGCGCCCGACGTCGCGGGTCCAGATTGACCCTGACAGACCAAACTCGGAGTCATTTGCCAAAGCGATGCCGTCGGCCTCATCCTCAAAAGCGGTGACAACTACAACCGGGCCGAAAATCTCCTCGCGAAAGGCCCGCGCATCAGGTGCTACCGGCGCGAGCACGGTGGGGGCGAACCAGTAGCCGGGCCCTGTTGGGCAACTGCCCCGGAAGGCAACTGGTGCATCACTTGGTACGTACGACGAAACGGTGTCATGTTGCGCCCGTGAGATAAGTGGCCCCATCTCCGTTTGCTCAAGTGTTGGATCGCCAACTACCACGCCCTTGACGGCAGTTTCAAAAAGCCCCATGAAACGATCGAAGACCGATCGCTGAACCAAAATTCGCGAACGAGCGCAGCAATCCTGGCCGGCGTTATCGAACACCCCATAAGGGGCTGTCGCCGCAGCTTTTTCGATATCGGCGTCGGCGAAAATAATATTGGCGCTCTTGCCACCGAGTTCTAGGGTTACCGGCTTAATCTGTGGTGCGCAACCGGCCATAACCGCAGCGCCCACTGATGTTGAGCCGGTGAAAACTACTTTGCGAACGAGCGGGTTGTCGACAAACCGCTGGCCAACGATCGAGCCTTTCCCGGGTAGCACGATGAAGACGTCCTCGGGAATACCTGCCTCAAGTGCGAGCTCACCGAGCCTGATCGCGGTAAGGGGAGTCAATTCAGCTGGTTTCAAAACCACGGTGCATCCTGCGGCCAAGGCGGGAGCAAAACCCCAACCGGCAATCGGCATCGGGAAATTCCAAGGGACTATGACACCAACTACACCGATTGGCTCCTTGAAAGTAATGTCAACACCACCCGGCACTGGGATCTGCTGGCCGAAAAGGCGCTCAGGGGCACCGGAGTAGTAGTTCAGGACGTTCGCGACGTTATTTGCTTCCCAGCGGGCGTTACCTATCGTGTGACCGGAGTTCTTGACCTCAAGTTGAGCAAGTTCTTCAGCGTGCTCGCGCACCACATCTGAAAATCTGCGCAGTAGGTTTGCGCGATCACCCGGAGCTACGCCTCGCCAAGATTCAAATGCCGCGTTAGCGCGCGCAATTGCCTGATCGGTTTCGTCGGCTGAGGTGGCGGCTACGTTAGCAACAATCTCTTCAGTGGCCGGGTTAATTACGGCGTGCATTTCATCTCCCGAGTAGTGAATCCTGTGGTGACATTGCTGGGCTTAGAGTCGCTCGAAACTGCGGTACCGCTCCCAGTCGGTCACGGCCTTGCCAAATGCGGCAAGTTCTACTTTTGCCATGTTGGTGTAGTGAGCCTGCACTGCGGCACCGAAAGTCTCAGTGATCCAAGGTGAAGACTCCCATAGTTGGAGTGAGTCGCGCATGTCGGAAGCCACATGGGCGGAATCACTGGAGTAGGCATTACCTTCGAACTCCGGCTCCAGCGGCAAGTTGCGCTCGATGCCATCAAGGCCGGCGGCGATCATCCCGGCGACGGCAAGATACGGATTTACATCACCGCCTGGAACTCGGTTCTCAAGGCGAAGTGATTGGCCGTGGCCGACGAGCCGGAAAGCACAGGTGCGGTTATCGCGACCCCAGCGCACCGCGGTGGGTGCGAATGAACCTGGCACGAAGCGCTTATACGAGTTGATCTGAGGAGCATAAAGAAGTGTCAGTTCGTCAATATGTGCTAATTGGCCAGCGATGAAGGCTTTACCCAAGGCCGACATACCTGACGGGTCATTGTCATCAGCCATCACCATCGAGCCATCGTTACCGCGGAAGGAAAGATGGATGTGACATGAGCTGCCTTCCCGCTCATTGAATTTCGCCATGAAGGTTAGAGATACGCCTTCTTGAGCGGCAATCTCCTTGGCCCCGGTCTTGTAAACCACATGGTTGTCGCAGGTGGCTAGCGCATCTGTGTACTTGAAAGCTATCTCGTGCTGGCCAAGATTACATTCACCTTTTGCGCTTTCAACAGTCATACCTGCCGCGGTCATTTCATTACGGATGCGGCGAAGTAAGGGTTCAACCCTTGCGGTACCGAGCATCGAATAGTCAACGTTATAAAGATTTGCCGGAGTGAGATCGCGGTAGCCGCTCTCCCATGCCTCCTCGTAGGAATCCAGAAAAACAATGAACTCAAGTTCAGTGCCAACAAATGCGCCCATGCCGGCATCGGCAAGTCGGGCAAGTTGCCCTCGCAGTATTTGGCGGGGGGAGGCGACCACGTCAGAGCCGTCCTCCCAAAGCACATCGCACAGCACACCGACGGTGCCTGGCTGCCAGGGCTGGTAATGCAAGGTGCCGAGGTCGGGACGCATCACTAGGTCGCCGTACCCCGTCTCCCAAGATGACATCTCGTAGCCGTTGACGGTGTTCATGTCAACATCAACGGCAAGAAGGTAGTTGCACCCTTCGGTGCCGTGGCCGAGTATTTCGTCAACAAAAAGATGTGCATGGATGCGCTTACCCTGCAGGCGCCCTTGCATATCCGTGATTGCAACCGCCACCGTGTCGATGGTGCCAGCATCGACTTCGCGTTTGAGTGTTTCAACATCAAGTCGGGCAATGCGAGCCATTTGCTACCTCCGGGTCGCGATCATCACTCAGGACCCCAACCCTGCCCTATGAAGGACTCCCTTTGTGTCCCGGCCCCCAAATTAGTCATCGCCGAAGAAGGTATTTAGCTCGATGGTGACCTACGCTGCCATTTATGGACGAGGTGTCAGGTGGTTGACCCATTCGCTGAGCTGCCACCATCAGATGCTGCTCGGATAGTGAAATTATCCTGCGTCCGAAATGCCAGCTCCGCCGAGGTTTTGGCCGGCGGGATCACCAATCGCAACTACAAGGTGACAACCCCGGCAGGGATTGTCGTCGTTCGGCTCTCTGATGCCGGGTCTTCAGCGCTCGCGATTGATCGAGACAATGAGCACCTTAATTCAATCTCCGCCGCGGTCTGCGGAGCCGGAGCACCCGTGATTGAGTATGTGCCCGAGGCTGGTGCCTTGGTTGTCGGTTGGATTGACGGGCGAACCTTTACCGAAGCTGATGTGCGGAACCCGGTGAACTTGCCGAGAATCGCTGCGGCATGTCGGCGACTGCATGCTGGCCCACACTTTGTCAGTGACTTTAATATGTTCGATATCCAGGCGCGCTATTTGTCCCTGGTGCAAGCAGAGGGGTATCGGTTACCCGCACGTTATCTGGAACTCATGCCAGCGTTTGCGCGTATGCGGGCGGCGATGGAGGTGCACCCAGAGCCTGTGGTGCCCTGCAATAACGATCTGCTCGCAGCAAATTTCATTGATGGGGGCGAAAAGCTGTGGCTCATCGACTACGAATACTCGGGCAACAATGAAGCAAGCTTTGAGCTCGGCAATATCTGGAGTGAATCCACCCTGCCTTTAAATTTGTTGGACGTGCTCGTGGAAAGTTATTGGGGGCAGCATTTGCCAGGTAAGACGGCTCGGGCCCGTCTTTGGGGGTTAGCATCTCAGTACGGCTGGACCTTATGGGCGGCGATCCAAACATCGATTAGCCCGATCGATTTTGATTATTGGGCATGGGGGATGGAGAAATATGATCGGGCGGTCGCGGAGTTCGATAGTCCGGGTTTTGAGCGGTTATTGCTAGACGTTGCCACCGGCCACTAACGAATTGGTGCCTAGCCCTTGGGCGTGTCTAATTTGCCCGAAACCAAAAGCGGGAGGACACTCATGCGCAATAGTGTCCCTCTCGCGGGGGTCGCAAGGTGCGAAATCCTCGCGAAATGACATTGCCCGCGTTACTGAGGAGGACAACGGTGGCAGATCAATCGACCCTGAGTGCCGACGAACAACAGTTGGCAGATCTGGGATACAAGCAGGAATTAAATCGAAGTTGGTCTGGATTTTCTAACTTCGCGATCTCGTTCTCGATCATCTCGATCTTGGCAGGTTGCTTTACCACTTTCTATTTCGGTTGGAATAACGGCGGCCCGATCGCCATTTCTTTGGGTTGGCCAATTATCGCGGCACTAATTCTGATAATCGGTTTTTGTATGTCAGAACTAGTTTCGGCATACCCAACTAGCGGCGGTATCTACTGGTGGGCGAGCAAGCTGGGTAGCGTAAAAGCGGGATACTACACCGGTTGGCTGAACCTAGTGGGCCTGATCGCAATTGTCGCATCGGTGGCATATGGGGCCGCGACCTTCTTCGACTACAGCATCTCTAGATTCAGTGAGTCGTGGGCTGCGGGGTACTCGCTCGAGCGGGTATTCGTCATCTTCCTTTGCATTTTGGCACTGACGGCACTTGCAAATATTTTTTCAAGTCGCCTGTTAGCGGTCTTCAACAATATCTCGGTGTGGTGGCACGTCATTGGCGCGGCCGTCATAGTGATCATCCTGCTCTTCTTCTTGAAGGAGGGGGCATCTCACTGGGGTGTTACCGACGTTTTCACCGGGAAGGTCAATAACACCTTCGGACTCTTCGGCAGTGGCGATGGCGCTACCAATGGCGCTGGCACCAACGGCCCGGGCTTCTGGTTCTACGTATTGCCATTGGGCTTTTTACTCACCCAGTACACAATCACCGGCTATGACGCCTCGGCGCACCTTTCCGAAGAGACGAACGGTGCGGCTAATGCGGCAGCCAAAGGCATCTGGCGCTCCATTTTCTACTCGGCGATTGGTGGTTGGGTACTCCTTCTCCTGTTCTTGTTCGCGGTGCAGGATCCAATCGCGGTATCAGCCGGTGGTGGTGGAGTTCAAGTAATTCTGGATCAAGCACTCACCCCACAGATGTCTGGCAGTGTGCTGCTAATTGCAACGATCGGGCAGTTGTTCTGCACGACGGCATGCCTCACCTCGGCCTCGCGAATGCTGTTCGCCTTCAGCCGTGACGGTGCGGTACCGGGTGCAAAGTTGTGGGCCCGGGTCAACAAAGCCAAGACTCCGGTTTACGCCGTGGTGGCGGTAACAGTTGCCGGTCTGATTTTGACCTTGCCGGCCCTATGGAAAGTAAATATCGGCAGCGCAGAAGAGCCGATCTACACCGTGACCGCGTTCTTCGCGGTGGTATCGATTGGAGTGCTCGGGCTGTATCTGGCCTTCGCTATCCCGATTTACTACCGCTGGAAGAAGGGCGCAGATTTCAAGCAGGGTTCCTGGAACTTAGGAAACAAGTGGAAGTGGATGGCGCCGATCGCAGTTATTGAAATCCTGGTTACCTCTGTCTACTTCATCTTGCCGCTGTACCCGGCAGGAGCACCGCCATTTATGCGCGGTTTCCTCGGCGCACCAAGTGCAGAGGAAGTCCCATTTGATTGGAAGTCGGTCAACTACGCCCCGATAGTGATGGCAGTTATCTTCATCGCATTGTGGATCGGCTGGCATGCGTCGGCCAAGAAGTGGTTCACCGGCCCCAAGATGACGATTGACCTACCTGCTGGTGTTTCATCGGCCGACGAAATCGGCCTTGAACACGAGAACAAGGGCTTTCATCAGCCACCGCAGAGCTAAGGGTTAGCAAATTCGGCGGGTGGACACCTGCAAGTGTCCACCCGTCGAATTTATTTTGCGGCCAGGTCTTTCAGCGACGCCATCACTAATTCGGCATCAACGGGGTCGACAATCTCGCAGCCACTTAGTAACTCGATGGCTCGGGTAGCCACTTCCCGCCTGCCTTTTGGGTTACCTCGAGCCTGGTGGGTAAGTGCTGCCCCCCACTGGGCTAACGCCCGCCAGCAGTCGCGCTCGCCCGGAGGGCAGCAGCGCCAGCGCTGCTCGAAAACCTCATGAGCGTGAAATGGCAAATCTTGGCTCAGGTAGCTCGTTGCTTCAGCCCACGCAACCGCACTTGAAATCTCGTCGCGTGCTGGCACAGTAGCCACTCTTAGATGCTCAGGGGCGTCGAGAGCCAGCGGGCGGCCGTAACGATCACGCGGGCGTGTCATCGAAACTACTTATGCTGTTCGGCAAGCCAAGGAAGAATAACCGCGTTGAAGTCTTCTGGGGATTCCTCGTGCGGAAAATGCCCAGTTTGCATGGCTTTGAATTCGTAGTTTGCACTCACGTACTTTTCACTCCCGTTGCAACTTTCTATTAGCACCATCGGGTCCTTAGCGCCGTGAATCTGCAGCACATTCATGTCGATTGGCGCGGACATGGCTGACATATACCGCAGGCCATCTGGGCGTAGCAGTGACCGCACCGACCAACGGTGGTACTCAATCGCAGTGTGGGCGGTGGGCCAGCGCAAGAATGCCGCGCGGTACATATCACCCGCCTCATCAACCCACTGCGGTGATGCCGACCACTTAGTTAGTAGCTCGCTAATGCGTTCAGCGTCGGCCTTCATGAATGAATTCTCGGGCAAGAATGGCAATTGGAAACCTGCTAGGTAACCCAATTTACTAAGTTGGCGCGGCCGCAGTGCTGCTCTGCGCATAACCCGTGGATGTGGCGCGGAGACGGTGACGATGCCACGCACCGCATCGGGTTGGGTTACTGCCATTGACCAAGCGATCAAGCCACCCCAGCCATGACCGATGACAATTGCATCTGATTCACCTAGACAACGAATTACGCCGGCAACGTCAGCCGAAAGACTGATGGGGTCGTAGCCGTGAGGGGTGTGATCTGAGCCCCCGTAGCCGCGGAGGTCCATCGCGATGGCGTGGTAACCGGCCGCCGCCAGGGCGGTTACCTGCTTACGCCAAGTCCACCAATAGGTCGGAAACCCATGTAAGAGCACCACCGCGGGGCCAACACCGGCCTCAACAACGTGAAAGCGTGCACCGTGGGCGGGCACATCACGATGGTTCCAGGGCCCTGGTACCCGAATGGCTTGCTCAGGATCAAGAATTGGCACAGTTCAGATGCCGGAACTCTCGGGGTCGGCCGCACCCAATGCACTTGCGGTTTTGCCAAGTTCGTCAATTGTGGTCATCGTGCCGCTGCGCACTTGGAGAAGTTTCTTGCGCGCGATCAGACCGGTAATGACGGCGCCGAGAATCAGCAGTAGTGCCACGATCAAGAATCCAAGCCAAGTCTGCAGGCCGAGCTGCACTAAGCCGTAAGCGAGTGAAACTAGCAAGAAGACGGTGGCGAGTGAGATCAGTGACAGAGCCGCCATACCGAGGGCGGCCCCGGCCCCGATGCGTGAACCCGCCTTGCTGATTTCGTCCTTGGCCAATGCCAACTGCGCCAATGCCAACCGCTGGGCATCAGAAACCACCTTGCTAACCAGCTCGGTGATACTCGGTTCGGTCTTAGCTGCCATGGTGATCCTCCGGGTAGAGGCTACCGGTCGGGCTCCTGCTGGTAAACATCCGGGATTCCGTCGCCGTCCTCATCGCGCTCCTCAACCAGCGCGATGGCGGAGAAATGCCGGTTTCGCGCAACCAGCAGCGCCGACGCCAGCAGCGCCGAAGTTAGTGACCCGGCGAGGATCGCGGTTTTGGCCGCGGCGAGCTCAAGACGGCTATCGCCGTAGGCGACCTCGGCGATGAGTAGTGGCACGGTGAAGCCGACCCCGGCCAGTAGCCCGATCGCTGCGACATCAAGCCAAACAAGGGGGGCCGCGAGTGAGGCCTTGGTGAAACGCGCAACAACCCATGAAGCAACTACAACGCCAATGGGTTGTCCGACAACAAGTCCAATGATCACGCCCAGCGCAATAGGTGTGGCAAGTACCTCGCTAAGACCAATGCTCGTGAGGCTAACGCCGACAACACAGAAAGCAAAAACCGGTACACAAAATCCGGCACTAAGTGGATGCAATCGATGGCCAACTCGATCGGCGGGGGAACGAACCTCGCCTGGATCAATTCTTACTCGAGTGAGAAGTCCAAGAACCACCCCGGCGATTGT
>JBAXHK010000049.1:0-8246 GCA_037138935.1 Actinomycetes bacterium | reverse complement strand
ATGCCGCTCGGCCTGCCGCCGCCCGCGCCGCTCACCTCCGATAGGCCGACACAGGCCGAAGGAGGCGTAGTGGCTGAGAAGGTGCGCGAGCTTCCTGTCGGTCACGGCCTCGATGCTTCAAACGGCGAGTACGTCGACATGATCAAGTCGGGCATCATCGACCCAGCCAAGGTAACGCGCTCGGCGCTGCAGAACGCAGCCTCGATTGCCGGTCTGTTCTTGACCACCGAAGTTGTTGTCGCTGACAAGCCAGAAAAGGCTGGCCCGCCAATGGGCGGCGGCGACGGCGGCATGGGGGGTATGGACTTCTAACGAAGTTCGAAGAGCACGGCTTCTGTTACACAGGTTCATTCAAAGGCGGTTCCCCGAAAGGGGGGCCGCCTTTGACGTGAACGCGCACGTTATTGTCGTGAAACAGGGCAAATATCAGGTTTTCACGACAATAACGTGCGCGTTCAGCGGACCCGACTCAGGCAGTGTCGCGCCCATCTGCAATCTTGCACCATGACTAAGACTCCTGAACTCGCACTTGTTACCGGCGCCAGTAGCGGCATTGGGGCCGCATGTGCTCGCCAATTGGCTGATCGCGGATATGAGGTCATAGCTGCAGCGCGCCGAGTCGACCGTCTTGAGCAGCTGGCCGTTGAGCATCCCGGTATTACATCGTGGGAGTTAGATGTCACCGATCAAGGCA
This sequence comes from Actinomycetes bacterium, assembly GCA_037138935.1. Taxonomy (GTDB): domain Bacteria; phylum Actinomycetota; class Actinomycetes; order S36-B12; family S36-B12. The sequence continues at coordinate 7,552 of JBAXHK010000049.1, read as the reverse complement.
GCGTGGATCGGCTGGTGGCCAAATTAGCGGGCCGGGCCGTTGCTGTCTTGGTGGCCAATGCCGGAGCAGCATTTGAGGCTGAGCAGATTGAGAATGCCGATCTAGCCGGATGGCAGGCAGGTTATGAATTAAATGTCATCGGCCTGGTGCGCACGGTGAAGGCTTTCTTGCCGAATATCGAACTATCCGGACACGGCCTTATCGTGCTGATGGGTTCAACGGCTGGGTACATCCCATATGAGAATGCCGGCAGCTATACCGCGACGAAACATGGGGTCGCAGCGATAGCTGGCACCTTGCGCCTTGAACTTTCGGGGCGCCAAATTCGAGTCACCGAGATGATCCCTGGGATGGTGCGCACAGATGAGTTCTCGGTGAAGCGTTTCGGTGGTGATCAAGCCCGAGCGGACAAGGTTTATGAAGGGGTTAAGGAGCCGCTAACAGCTGACGATGTTGCGTCGGCAATAACTTGGGTAGCCTCCTTGCCAGCGCATGTAAATATTGATCGCATGGTGATCCGCCCAGTAGCGCAGGCCGCGCAGCACAAAGTACATCGAGTCTTAGGTGAGTAGCTTTGGCCAAAATGGCAAGGTATGCCCATGACCGTTGGCGAGTGGCAGATAGCTGCCGTTGACGGTGCCGATGTTCGACTGCGTAGTGGGCGAGTGGGCCTACTGAGCGTTGATGTTTCAGCGCCGGTAGCCAGTGGCCTACTAAATATTACTGCCCAGGAAATTTACGTCACCTTGAATTTGGCTCTCGACCAGTTAAAGACCGGCAACTTCCTGCTGCAGTCGGCGGCTCGCAGTATCGTGACTCGAAATAAGGCGCACGAGCTGGTGTATTCGGGTAAAGGCCCGGTGGGCGAAATCTGGTCGGTCACCGGTATTGCGCGCGCGGGCAGCATTGAAGTTGAACTCGACTTAACAATTACCCCTATTGCATCGGCTTCCTCACCGATGGGGGAGATAGAAATCGTCGGCAGCGCGAACATGGGCACGGTGCATCTGCCGATCCCAGGCATGGGCACCGTTGAGGATTTCAGCTTTGATGTTGACGCGAAGTTAGCCCTGCAAGCTAAGGCCTAGCAGCGACCAAACTTCGTACGATCTTCTTAATCTGATCCGCGTTAAGTCCTTTGGAATAAAGTTGAGCTTGTGTCTTTTTTGATTGGCCGCGTGCTGGAAGCGCGATCCAGGCTTCACCATAAGCTTGAAGTAATTGTGCTGGCGTTGCAGTAGAACCTGTTTGGCAATCTAGGTGGCCGATGGCGTTGGCATTTGGGCACTTGGTCGTGATGAACACTCGATTCCCTTTGGCCATGAATGACTCAACTTCAAGAAACGGAAATCCGGGGTCTTGGCATGGGAAAGACTCAGTGAGCTGCAGGGAGGCGCCGGCTTTCGGCCCATATTGGGCGGTTAAGTAGCGCGTGCACGGGCCCGGATTGGGCCCTACTGCCTGTTCGTCGAATTTCTTCAATTGCACGGATCTAAGTGGCAGCTGTGCGGTGAATTTCGGGGCGTAAATCGTGAACGGAACCTTAGCCTGGAGTGAGGCGAGGTTGCTGTTGTCTGCTGCTAGAGCGCTTGGCGCGAAAGCAAGTGCCACACCGAGCAAGGCAACCGACGTGCACATTGTGGCGAGCTTGTGACTCATTGCGATTTGGCGCATCGGTCCCCTTGTTTAGGCGGTTGTGTATCAGGTGGTCTTAAGTTGCACGACGTTCGGGCCTTCTACGCCGACCAAGCCAGAATCACCGTTACCGCACAAAGCGGTAGAACCGGTGCAGGGGCCCATGCTGAGGCCGTAATAGTAGGTGCCCTTGACACTTAAATCTGCGTTGATCGTGAAGGTGCCGTTTTTCTTAACAGGTGAGCAGGCTTTCGTTAGTGGGGTGCTCGGCATACTGCTGTTGTTATTGGCCTTGGCTGGGTAGCGATCAAGACATACCGTGTTGCCACCGGTTGTCCATTCTGCCAAGTTCGACATGGCTTTCGAGCTCAGTGTGCCGGTGAATGTTGCCGTTTGGCCAGCTGGCACCGGCGACTTCGCCACCGAAAGGCAGGCGTAGGTCTTGGTGGTTGGCTCGCCGTTCTTATAGATGTAGGAGCAGGCGGTGTCAGACGGTACGAGTTGTACCGCCTGGGCGGGTGCGGCAAGTGCCGCCCCAGCGATAACCAGCGTGGTTGCCATGATGGTGAGGTTACTTATTTTCATACTCGCTCCAGCTCTAGTTTTGATGTTCTTTTGGCGTCACGTTTATCGAGGCCTTGCCGTACTCCGAAACCAACAACCGCACCCATAATGGCAAATGGCGCGACCGCGGCACCTGAACTACTGAGCAACACCATAGCCAAAAGCGCGGACGTAAAAGGTAAGCGAAGCATCACTGTGGCGGTGGCGGCGATGCCGGTCGCGGCCATGGCTGTGACCGATATTTCAGGGAACACCAAAGAGCTGAGAACTCCGACGGCGACACCGAGGAAGGTGGCGGGGAAGATCGGCCCTCCACGGTAACCACCGCCTAAGGCCATGCCGTAAGCGAGCGTTTTGGCAATCAGTACCAAAACCACTGTAAGGATCGAAGTTTCGGCAATCAATGAAGTCATATCTGATTGGCCGGAGAAAAGCACAAAACCTACATCGACACCCGTGATCTCGGTGACGGCAATGGCGAGAGCCGCGGTGAGGAGCGCTACCGCGAAGAGCACGAAACCTCGGTGCTTGGCGGCGAGTTGCGCTACACGTTCACCAAGTTCGCGGGCGATGGCGGCGACAATGGAGGCAACAACTGCGATCACTAGACCAAATATCAGGTCTTTAACACTTAAGTTGTCGTAAGTGGGTAGGCCCGGTACTGCCAACGAATGGGTGCCGATACCCGACCACGGCCCGACCCCGATTTGCACCAGGTAGCCGGAACCGAGGGCAACAAGTGATGGCACAAGTGCGATGGCTGGCAAGACACCGAGCGCGGCAAACTCAAGCAACATAAAAGCCATGACGAAGGGGTTGCCGAAAATTGCCCCGATGGCGGCCGCGCCACCTAAGAGCATCCCCATTTGCACAAGTTGCGGGGCACGCCCGCGCATTAGAAGTGCACCGATGGTGGTGCCCATGATGATCAAGGGGGCTTCGGGGTCGAGGACGAAACCGAATATCAAGGAGCCGAGAGCGGCGAGAAGAATCGATGGTGCGTTGATAGCCGGGGTGTCGAAATGGAAGCCGGTTAATGGGCCGTTGCCGGTGGCACCGGGCAGCCGCCAAGCAAGGGCGACGACGCAGGCACCGATTAGCAGCATGAGTGCTACCCACCACATCGGTAACCCATCAAAACCTAGTGCAGCTGGGAGATCCTCCCAGATCCACTTTTGGGCTTCATCCATTACGAAGATGAAGACGGAGGCACCGAGGGCACCGAGAATGCCGAGTACGATCGCCAGCCCAAGGGCCGCCGCCGCTAGTTTCTCGCTTAGTTCGGGAGCTGTGGGCGAAGGTGCAACCTGGCTCATACGGCTTCCCACTTTCCCGAGTGAATGTCATCGGCGTCGATGATGCGATAAGCGTAGCCCTGCTCAGCCAAAAAACGTTGGCGATGCTGGGCGAAGTCGGCATCAACTGTGTCGCGCGTGACAATTGAATAGAAGTGCGCCGTGCGCCCGTCGGCCTTTGGGCGCAGGATTCTTCCGAGGCGCTGAGCCTCTTCTTGCCGAGATCCAAATGTGCCACTTACTTGGATGGCGACAGCAGCCTCGGGCAGATCAATCGAGAAGTTAGCAACCTTGCTGACCACGAGTAGTCGAATTTCACCTTCGCGGAATGCGGCAAATAGGCGTTCACGTTCTTTAACGGGCGTAGCTCCCGTGATTATCGGCGCGTCAAGGTGCTCACCAAGTTCGGCGAGCTGATCAAGGTACTGCCCAATTACCAGAATTCGATCGTCAGGGTGATGGGCGATGATTTCTTCAACGAGACGGTTCTTCTCTGGGGCCGAAGCCGCCAGCCGGTATTTATCTTCTTGCTCGGCCATCGCATATGTCATGCGATCACTGTCCGGCAAGGTCACTCGCACCTCGACGCAGTCAGCAGGTGCAATATAGCCTTGATTTTCAATGTCTTTCCAGGGTGCGTCGTAGCGCTTTGGCCCGATGAGGCTAAAGACGTCGCTCTCGCGGCCGTCCTCGCGCACCAAGGTGGCGGTTAACCCGAGGCGACGTCGCGATTGGATATCGGCGGTAAATCGAAAGATAGGAGCAGGCAGAAGGTGCACCTCGTCATAGATGATCAGGCCCCAGTCGCGCGAATCAAAGACATCAAGATGCGGGTAGATCCCCTGGCGTTTTGTTGTCATCACCTGGTAAGTCGCGATTGTTACCGGGCGGATTTCCTTCTTAGCGCCTGAGTACTCGCCTATCTCATCAGCGGTCAACGTGGTGCGCTTGAGTAACTCATCGCGCCACTGCCGGGCCGCAACTGTGTTAGTGACGAGAATCAGGGTGGTCGCCTGCGCAAGTGTCATTGCCAACGCGCCAACAATCGTCTTGCCGGCACCACAGGGCAGGACGACAACGCCAGATCCGCCGTGCCAGAAGCCTTCGGCGGCCTCCTGCTGGTAAGGGCGCGGTTGCCAATTCTCGGCGACCAACCCAATGGCATGTCGCTCGCCATCGACGTAGCCCGCGACATCCTCGGCGGGCCATCCAAGTTTGATGAGTGCCTGCTTTAGGTGGCCGCGCTCACTTGGATGAACTATTACCGTAGTTTTATCAACGCGGGCACCGAGTAATGGAGCAACTTTCTTACTGCGAAGGACTTCTTCGAGCACCGCTTCATCTAGTGCCTGCAACACTAAGCCGTGCACCGGGTGGTTGTTGACCTGCAACCGGCCATAGCGCGACATGGTCTCGGCGATATCTACGAGCAGCGCATGCGGCACTGGATATTTCGAATAGCGGAGCAAGGTGTCGACGACCTGCTCGGCGTCATGCCCGGCCGCGCGGGCATTCCAGAGGCCAAGTGGAGTTAATCGGTAAGTGTGAATGTGTTCAGGTGCGCGCTCAAGTTCGGCAAATGGTGCGATGGCACGACGGCATTCTGGCCCCAGCGGACTATCAACTTCAAGGAGCAGGGTTTTGTCGCTTTGCACAATCAGTGGACCGTCAGTCATTTATCTCTCCGTTGAGTGCCGCCATGATGATGCCGGCGGTAAGGGCGGCCCGTTCGGCCATTGCTGAAACTGAAGCCCATTCGTGGTCAGCGTGTGCGCCATCGCCAACCGCGCCAAGCCCATCGAGGGTGGGTATGCCGGCGGCCGCGGTGAGATTACCGTCGCTGGCACCACCGACCGCGCAGGATTGCAATTCGGGTAAACCAAGTTCGTGCGCGACTTGTTGAGCGATAGCGAAGAGATTCACCGATGCTGACAATTCAAGTGGTGGCCGGTCAATACCGCCATCGATCTCGATGCGGGCTTCAGGGTGGGTGCCTTGCCAGGTGCGAACACTTGAGTCAACACGTTGTTGCTCGCCCGCGGACCAGGCGCGAACGTCAAGGGTCAACTCTGCCAAAAAAGGTACGGTATTCGCCGTGGTGCCCGCATTCAACAAGGTTGGCGTAACTGTGGTGCCGGTATCCTGATCACCCCAAGTTTGGGTTGCCATGACAAATGCAGCAGATTCAACGGTGGCATTCACCCCGCGTTCAGGGTCAAGCCCGGCGTGGGCTGCCCGCCCGTGAAATTTGATTCGGTACCAAGAAGTGCCCTTGCGTTCAGTTTTTAGGGCACCGCTAGCGGATGGTTCGAAAACCAGAACCGCTTTGGTGCTGGTGAGGGCGCCCGCAATCACTTTGCGTGAAGCACGCGAGCCGGTCTCCTCGTCAGTTGTCAGCAAGAGCCCAACCGCTCCGACGTCGGCGCCATCAGCAATAAGTAGCGACACCGCGGCCAAGGCCTGCACGATGCCAGCCTTCATATCGAAAACACCTGGCCCGGTCATTCGATCATCAATGAGCTGGGAAGGCAGGCGCACCAAGGTGCCAACCGACCAGACGGTGTCAAGGTGGCCGAGCAGCAAGATTTCAGGGTGCTCTGGGCCCCAGCGCACTACCGGGCAGCCGTCGTGGACCTCGACGCGAGCCGGGCTCCCCAACCACTCGCTAGTTAATTTCGCGGCCACGTCAGCAAGATGAGCGCAGGCGGCAAGATCATTAGTTGGTGATTCGGTGCTGACGAGAAGGTCTACCGACTCGATCATGCGGGGGAGCAGCGCACTTGCTGACGCCAAGATCGTGGTCACGCTGCTCCTTTTTTGCTCGTTTCGGTACGGTGTCGGGTGTGACCTCGGTGGATAGTCCGGCGGCCGATTTCCAGCGCGCGCAGGAGCTCGCCGGAGTGCAAGTCCGCTCAGTAGTAGACCCTACAGATTTAGCCACCGCGCGGCTAATTTTCGATACGGTCTGGCCGGGTCAGGGCACCCAAGTTCAGCAAAATGTACTTAAGGCTTTGACCCATGCCGGAGGGTACGCATCGGTCGCTTATTTGGGCACTGAACCGGTTGGCGCAGCGCTGGCATTTGTGGGCCGCCATTTCACTGACAGTTGGCACGTTCACCTGCACTCGCATATGGCAGCGGTGCTCGAAAGCCACCGAAACCACCACATTGGTTCGGCATTAAAGCTGCATCAACGGGTGTGGGCCCTGGACCGTGACATTGACACCATCTCGTGGACTTTCGATCCACTCGTTCGGCGCAATGCGATCTTGAACATCCTAAAACTTGGGGTCGACGTCAGAGGGTATGAAATAGATTTCTACGGTGAGATGCCAGACGCCATCAATATTGGCGATCCCACCGATCGAGTATTTGCCTGGTGGCACCTGTCATCCGCCAAAGTAAATGATGCGGCGGCGGGGCGACTTTTACCGCTCGACGCAGGGATGTTACTCGAAGCCGGCCGCGATATTCGGGTGGTTGAAATCCCAGAAGACATTGTGGAGTTGCGAAGAACGGACCCGGTGTCAGCCGCCCGTTGGCGGATCTCTCTGCGCGAGACTTTGACCTCGGCATTAGCCGATGGCTATTGCGTTATTGGAGTCGAGCGAGTCGGTAACTACGTTCTTTATAGGGAGCGCGCGTGAGTATTGAGATGTTCCGCCTACACATGGTGAATATGCCTTTGGTGCGCCCCTTCCGAACGAGTTTTGGCACTGACACGGTACGTGAGGTGCTTATTGTCGAAGCGGTGTCAGCCGATGGAATTAGTGGCTGGGCCGAGTGCGCGTCATCATCTTGGCCGGGCTACAGCTCTGAATATACGGCTGCCGCAATTGCGGTAATGACCGATCAACTAATCCCGGCATTGCGTGAAACAACGATGGATGGTGACCCTGAGGAAGTGCGAACGGCACTTGCTGCCATGCGCGGACATCCAATGGCAAAGACAGCAATCGCAACTTCGATGCTCGACGTTTGGTTGCGTGAGCGCGATCAGTCGATGGCAAGTTTCTTGGGGTCCACGCGCACTGAAGTGGATTGCGGGGTAAGTGTCG
>JBAXHK010000048.1:0-8280 GCA_037138935.1 Actinomycetes bacterium | reverse complement strand
GGGCGGCCCACGACCAGGGGGTGCGTTGTTGCTACATCACTAACAATGCATCGCGTACCCCGGGCGAGGTGAGCGAACACTTACAAAGTTTGGGTATTCAGGCAAGTGCAAGTGATGTCGTTACCTCCGCACAGGCCGGGGTGTCCTTACTTGCTGACCTCGTCCCACCGCGGAGTCGAATTTTGGCCATCGGAGGTCCGGGGGTATTCGAGGCTTTACGCGAACGTGAATTTGTTCCGGTGGAGTCTGCTGACGATTCACCTGTGGGGGTTCTACAGGGCATCGGGATGGATTTAAATTGGCGGGCTTTGACCGAGGCCACTTTTGCCGTCGCCGCCGGATTGCCTTGGGTTGCAACTAATTTGGATTCAACTTTCCCGACCCCGCGGGGGTTGGCTCCCGGCAACGGCTCCATGGTCGAGGCCGTGGCACATGCCACCGGCCGCAGGCCAAATGGAGTTGGAGGTAAACCGGAGCCGGCGCTGCTGCTGGAGGCCCTGGCCCGCACCGGAGCCACCCGACCACTGATGATCGGTGATCGCCTTGATACCGATATTGCCGCGGGCAACCGGTTGGGGATGGCTACTTTGCTGGTCATGACCGGGGTAACTGGTGAAAGTCAGCTTGCAGGTGCGACCGGGCTTGAGGAGCCCACCTATGTTGCACCAAATCTTTTATGCTTGAGTGCCGGGACCTCATGGGAGCACCTCAGGTGGGTGAAGGGGTAACGTGGTCTTCATCTTCGGCTTGTTAGCCGCACCAGCACTTGGAGGAATTAATGTTTGAAGACCTGCGAGGCTATCTGCAGATGGCCAGCGGCCTCACCGAAGTTACCGCAGCTAAAGCCAAAGAGATTGCGATGGCACTTGTTAGTCAAGGCCTGAATATGTCCGCGAAAGCCCCCGATGTGGTTGGGCAGGTGCAGGAGCTGGCAGATGATCTCGTAAGCACCAGCAAGGAGAACCGCGAAATGCTGCTGGGCCTGATTCGTTCTGAGGTTGATCGCGCGGTAGGGCGCATGGGTTTTGTGCGCGAGGACGAACTCGCAGCACTTCGGCGCCATGTGCAACGCCTCGAGCAGCAGCTGCTTGATCTAAAGTCTGGTGCGGGCGATAACCCGCCGACGCAAGCGCCACAACCTCCGGCTAGTGACTCCGCTGCGCCTACAGACATTCCACTGAAAAAGAAAAAGAAGAAAGTCGTTGTCGTTAATGAAGGAGCTAAGGGTGTCTGACGAAGATCTTGAAATCGATGACGTACTCGTACTCGAAGAAATTAATACCGAGTTAGCGCTGGCTGTTTGGGAACCAACGGGTGATGTCGGCATTGACGCGGCATTAGATGAGTTAACCCAGCTTGAAGATCTGCCGCCAGGCGAGCGAATCGCAGTTTACGAAGGCGTCCATCGGCAGTTGCATCAGCGGCTAGCCGATCTAAGCACCGGCCCGTAGCCGGTAATGGTCCTGCGCCGGCTCGACGCGGAATTGACGAGGCGGGGGTTGGCTCGTTCGCGTGATCAAGCGCGTGTACTCATCACCGCTGGAAATGTGCTGGTGCGCGGCACGGTAGCGCTGAAGCCCGCGACCCAAGTCGATAGTGATGTGTCAATAGTTGTCAATGTTGTGGATGAAGGTGCGCACTATGTCTCACGTGGTGCCCACAAGCTCATCGGCGCCCTAGACGCATTTACCGATTTTAAGGTTGCCGGTCGCGATGGGCTTGATGCCGGTGCGTCAACCGGCGGGTTTACCCAAGTCTTGCTAGAGCGGGGGATCTCTCGGGTACTGGCGGTGGATGTTGGGTATGGCCAGTTGGCGTGGCCGCTGCGCGGTGACCCACGGGTTCACCTAATGGAGCGCACGAACGTCCGTACCTTGAGCGCTGCGAAGTTGCCTTGGCTGGCATCGGTGGTAGTCGCCGACCTCTCATTTATCTCCCTACAGGTGGTACTCCCGGCGCTGGTTGCCTGTTCGGCGCCAGCCGCTGACTACCTGGTGATGGTGAAGCCCCAATTCGAGGTTGGCAAAGAGGCGGTCGGTGCAGGGGTGGTTCGCGACCCAGAGTTACGGGCGGGCGCGGTACGGTCGGTGGCCCTGGCGGCAACCGGTCTGGGGCTACGCGTACGAGGGGTGGCTGCAAGCCCGCTGCCCGGACCGGCCGGCAATGTGGAGTACTTCCTCTGGCTTGAACAGGTCGCACCGGGTGATCGAGATAATGGGGATAATGGCATCAATGCGGCAGCACTTGATGTCGCGATCCGCACCGCAGTCGAGGAAGGGCCGGCATGAGTGGTTCAGCAACCCGGGTGTTGTTGGTTATCAATCCGCGCCGCTCGGAGGCCCGCGAGGTAGCACTGCTGGTTGCAAATGCGCTGCAGGCCGAAGGTGTCAAAGTCTCGATGGCGGCTGACGACCTTGATCAGTGGTCTGCGGCCGCAGGCGCCTTCGATGCCCCCCCCGAAGTTGATGCGGTTTCGGCCGATGAGCATGCCGGTGATGGTTGCGATGTGGTGGTGGTGCTGGGGGGTGATGGCACGATTTTGCGTGGGGCTGAAAGGGCGCGGGCATCTGGTGCACCAATTCTCGGAGTCAACCTCGGCCACGTCGGGTTCCTTGCCGAGGCAGAATCCGAGGAGGTAAATGCCGTTGTCGATGCGGTAGTAAATCATCGTTGGCATGTTGAAGAGCGCATGGCAATTGAGGTGCGTATCTTGGTTGCCGGTGAACTCGTCGCACAGTCTTGGGCACTAAATGAGGTAAGCATTGAAAAACTTAGCCGCGAGCGCATGATCGACCTCGTTGTCGAAGTAGATGGGCGGCCACTTTCGCGCTGGGGCTGTGATGGCGTGGTAGCTGCTACTCCAACCGGTTCCACGGCATACGCGTTCTCCGCGGGTGGTCCGGTGGTGTGGCCCGAGGTAGCAGCCTTGCTGGTGGTGCCCCTTAGCGCACATGCGCTATTTGCCCGCCCGTTGGTGGTTTCACCGCGAAGTGTTATTGCCTTTGAGATTCAGCCGTTTAGTTCAGCGGTGCTTGCTGCTGACGGCCGACGCATGTTTGAGGTGGCCGAAGGTGCGCGCGTCGAGGTTCGTCAGCATCCGCAGCCAGTGTTATTTGCCCGACTTGCTACGGCGCCGTTTACTGATCGGCTAGTTGCGAAATTTGATTTGCCAGTTCAAGGCTGGCGGGGCGGCACTCGAGGCACTGCGTGATCGAGAGTTTGCGGATCCGCGGGCTGGGCGTCATAGATGATGCGGTCATCGCATTTGGCTCGGGCCTAACCGCAATTACCGGCGAGACCGGTGCCGGTAAAACAATGGTCCTTACCGGCTTGAGTTTGCTCGCCGGCGGTAAAGCCGATGCTCAGGTGGTGCGTCACGGCAGTGATCGCGCTGAAGTTGATGGTGAGTGGTCACTTGTTGAAAAAGACTCGATAGCTGTCCTTAATCGCCTGAGCGAGGCCGGTGCTGAAATAGATATTGAGCACGGTAAAGCACAAGTGCTGCTGGCTCGTGCGGTTGTCGGTGAAGGCCGAAGCCGGGCGTTCGCCGGCGGGCGCACTGTCCCGGTGACCCTCTTGCAGGAAGTAGCGGGCGATCTTGTCGCGGTGCACGGGCAGTCTGAGCAATTGCGCTTACGGCAGTCAGGTAAGCAGCGTGAGCTTTTAGATCGATACGCCGGTGCTGCTGCCGCGAAATTACTGGCCGAGTATCAAAGTGCCTTCACCGATTGGCGCCGGGTGCGAGCCGAAGTTCAGGAGTTGACCGGGCAGCGGCACACTCGGGCGCGCGAAGCGGCGATGTTGGCAATTGGGATCGCCGAGATCGAGGCGGTGGCCCCCCTACCCGGGGAGGACCTTGATCTAGATCGTCAGTCCGCGCTATTAGTGCACTCGGGAACCTTGCTCGAAGATGTGGCCACCGCCCACCTGGTACTTGTTGGTAACGACGAAGCGATTGTTACCGGAGCGGGTGAGGCCAGCGCAAATGTGCTGTCGGTTTTGGCCGCGGCCACCAAAGCCTTGGATCGAGCGGTCGAGGTTGACCCGCAGTTGGCTCCCGTTCGAGATCGGTTTCGCGAAATCAGCAGCATCGCCGCAGATACCGCGGTCACCTTGTCCTCTTATGCGAGTGAAATTGATGCTGATCCAGCACGCCAGGCCTGGGTTGAGGAGCGACGAAATGCACTTTCGGGCCTCCGGCGCAGATATGGCGGCAGTGTGGACGAAGTGCTCGAGTGGCTGGAGCAGGCCAAGGAAACCGTGGCTGAAGTCTTCGGTGATGAAGATCGATTAGCGGTACTGGCGGAGCAGGAGATTGCCGCTCAGGCGACGGTTACCAAGTTGGCGGCGAGTTTGTCAGCGGCTCGAATCAAGGCTGGAAAGACATTTGCCATTGCCGTCACCGGGGAGTTGCCAGCTTTAGCGATGCCTGACTCGGTATTACAGGTAAGTGTTGAAACGGTGGCAGAGCTGGCGCAATTTGGCACCCACGGCGCAGATGAAATCGAGTTCTTGCTCCAACCCCATGTGGGCTCAAGCCCGCTGCCCATTGGCAAGGGGGCTTCTGGTGGTGAACTGTCTCGGGTGATGTTGGCCATCGAAGTGGTGCTGGCCGGGGTCGACCCGGTGCCTACCTTCGTATTCGACGAGGTCGATGCCGGGATCGGGGGTCGTGCCGCGGTCGAGGTCGGCCGCCGGTTAGCCCGGCTGGCCCGTACCGCCCAAGTAATTGTGGTCACCCATCTGCCGCAGGTGGCGGCTTTTGCAGACCAGCATGTGGTTATTGCCAAAAGCGCTGACGGGCTAGTAACAGCATCGAGCGTGACAGCGGTTACGGGTGCGGCGCGCACTACCGAGTTGGTGCGTATGTTGTCGGGCTTAGCCAACTCGCAAGCTGGCGCCGCCCACGCTGAAGAACTCCTCGATTTGGCGTCCCAAGAGCGGCTGGCCAAGTAAATACCTGCGGGTCAGGTGTTAGCATCAGGTGGAATTACTGATAGTCTGATGTCCCGTGAGTTCAGTGAAGCAAACCAAGCATGTCTTCGTTACCGGGGGCGTTGCTTCCTCACTCGGTAAGGGGCTCACCGCCTCGAGTCTAGGTAGTTTGCTTGCGGCTCGCGGATTGCGCGTGACAATGCAGAAGTTGGATCCGTATCTCAACGTTGATCCTGGAACTATGAACCCCTTCCAACACGGTGAAGTTTTCGTCACCGATGACGGCGCCGAAACTGATCTAGATATTGGTCACTACGAGCGTTTCCTGGATACCGAACTGCATGGGTCGGCGAATGTCACCACCGGGCAGGTTTATTCCACGGTAATCGCCAAGGAGCGCCGCGGCGAGTACTTAGGCGACACCGTCCAAGTTATCCCGCACATCACTAACGAAATTAAGTCGCGAATTCGTCGGATGGCCGGCCCCGATGTCGATGTTGTCATCACCGAAGTGGGCGGCACGGTCGGTGACATTGAGTCACTTCCGTTCTTGGAGGCGGTAAGGCAGGTGCGCCACGAAGTTGGCCGCGACAATGTGTTCTTCCTGCATGTTTCACTGCTTCCTTATATCGGGCCATCTGGTGAATTAAAGACAAAACCCACTCAGCATTCAGTAGCTTCGCTGCGCAATATCGGTATTCAGCCTGACGCCATTGTGTTGCGGGCCGATCGCCCTGTGCCAACAGCGATCAAGCGCAAGATCTCCTTGATGTGTGACGCCGACGAGGAAGCAGTGGTCGCGGCGGTCGACGCAGTGAGTATTTATGACATCCCCAAGGTGCTGCATACCGAAGGGCTAGATGCCTACGTTGTTCGCCGGCTTGACTTGCCATTCCGCGATGTGGATTGGACCAGATGGGATGACCTACTGCGCCGGGTACATCATCCAGCTAAGCAGGTAACAATTGGATTAGTCGGCAAGTATGTCGATCTACCCGATGCGTATCTGTCGGTTACCGAAGCAATGCGCGCCGGTGGGTTCCATAATGATTGCAAGGTCGAGATCCGCTGGGTCACCAGTGATGACTGCGCGAGCCCTGTTGGGGCACGCGAGCAACTCGAGGGCCTAGACGGCATTTTGGTGCCTGGTGGCTTCGGGGTACGCGGCATTGAAGGCAAACTCGGGGCACTTCGATACGCACGTGAAACTGGAATCCCAACACTTGGTATCTGCCTCGGCTTGCAATGCATGGTGATCGAGTATGCACGCAACGTTGCCGGCCTTGCCGATGCTAACTCCCTTGAGTTTGACGAAACCACAGCGCACCCGGTGGTTTCGACCATGGCTGATCAGCGCGATGTGGTATCTGGTGATCGCGATATGGGCGGCACCATGCGTTTGGGTCTTTACCCGGCGAAATTACTTGAGGGCTCGCAAGTGGCAAACACCTATGGGCTCCCTTATATTGACGAACGCCACCGGCATCGGTACGAAGTTGCAAATACTTATCGGCCAGCCCTTGAGGAAGCCGGCTTGGTCTTCTCTGGTACTTCGCCAGATGGTCGTCTTGTTGAATTTGTCGAACTCCCGGAGCAGGTACACCCTTATTACATCGGCACTCAGGCGCATCCCGAATTTCGGTCACGGCCTACGAGGGCTCATCCACTATTTATCGGCTTGGTTAGTGCAGCACTTGCTCGCGCAGAAAGTCGCGCTGCGCAATTTGCCAGATGATTGATTCTGGCGACGAAGAATGGGTAGGCGATGTCGCCGATGCTCTTGAGCCCCGCCAGATAGTTGAATCCACCAGCCAATTCACCGGTCGGATCTGGTCAGTTCGTACCGACACCGTTAATTTTGGCGGGCAACTTATTGAGCGCGACATCTTGTTACACCTCGGTGCGGTCGCGATTATCGCAATCGATGCTCAAGACCGGGTGCTGCTGATACGCCAGTATCGGCATCCGGTGGCGATGGCGCTATTCGAGCCACCGGCCGGGCTACTTGATATCCCAGGTGAGCAACCGCAGTTAACCGCGGCCCGTGAACTTGCGGAAGAGTCTGGCTTTCAGGCCGAAACCTGGCAGGTGCTAGTAGATTTTTTGAACAGCCCCGGTGGCTCAAGTGAGGGCATCCGAGTTTATTTAGCCAGGGGGCTGACGCCACTGGACGGCGGTCGGCCGGCCACCGGTGAAGCCGAGGAAGAATTTTTGCCAAGGGTGTGGGTGCCGCTGGCGACGGCCAAAGACCTCGTCCTGAGCGGAGCGATTAGCAGCCCATCGGCGGTTTGTGGGATTTTGGCAGCCTGGGCGGCGCGAGATACCGGCTGGGCGAACTTGCGGCCGGCTGATGCGCCGTGGCCGGTCCGAGCCACACTCCTTGAGCAGGGGCGCGTACATCCGATCTAGCTTGGCCATACGATCTGATAAGTCCGCACTTCGATGCCGCGTTCGCGGCTGGTTTTGGAGGCACTGTGAAGGTCGGGGTTCCCCGCGAAGTCAAGACACATGAATATCGGGTCGCGATCACCCCGGCAGGAGTCCACGAATTAGTTGGGCACGGGCACGAGGTCTTCCTCGAGGACAACGCGGGTTTGGGATCATCGATCATGAACGATGACTACCTGGCCGCCGGCGCGAAAATCTTGGCAACGGCCGATGAAGTCTGGGCAGTAGGCGACCTAATCCTTAAAGTAAAAGAACCGATCGCAGCTGAGTATCACCGCATTAGATCAGGCCAAATAGTTTTTACTTATTTGCATTTAGCCGCATCACGCGAATGTACCGATGCGTTGATAAGTTCAGGAGCCACGGCAATCGCGTACGAGACCGTTGAGTTGCCAGACGGCTCACTACCGCTGCTCGCGCCAATGT
This sequence comes from Actinomycetes bacterium, assembly GCA_037138935.1. GTDB lineage: Bacteria > Actinomycetota > Actinomycetes > S36-B12 > S36-B12. Next base: position 471 of record JBAXHK010000048.1, on the reverse strand, counting down.
CTGAAGTTGCTGGCCGGTTGGCGCCTCAGGTGGGTGCGCATTCCTTGATGCGGGCGCATGGTGGCCGCGGAGTGCTAATGGGCGGCGTCTCTGGTGTGTATGCGGCGAAAGTAGTTGTCCTAGGAGCCGGAGTGGCCGGCATGAACGCCGCAGTAATCGCACTTGGGATGCAAGCCGAAGTACTACTACTAGATAAGAATATTGCTAGACTTCGGCAAGTAGATGCCATCTATCAAGGTCATATGCAAACTATCGCATCGAACTCATTTGAAGTTGAGCGCGCGGTGATTGACGCGGATCTAGTCATCGGGGCCGTGCTGGTGCCGGGGGCGAAGGCACCAAAACTGATCAGCAACGATCTGGTATCGCGGATGAAACCTGGGTCAGTCTTAGTCGATATTGCCATCGATCAGGGCGGCTGCTTTGAGGATTCGCGGCCTACCACCCACTCAGAACCCACCTACACCGTCC
>JBAXHK010000047.1:0-8303 GCA_037138935.1 Actinomycetes bacterium | reverse complement strand
AACGGGACGGGCACGAACCAACTGACCTCGGCCAACGGATCGGCCAGTCGCAAAGCTGGTTCTTGCCGCCAATTGGCGACCAGGTCATTCGCCGCGCTCATCCGTTCGCCCACGGTCAGCCCGGCAATGGGGAACGGAAATCTAGCGATACTGACCGCATTGGAAGCTTGTCCGGTGCGATCTCCAGGATCACCACGCAAACTGATTGGCACATTTATGCGCAGTTCATCAACTACTACCCCATGGCGGCGATGGTAGCTATCAAAACCCCCTGCTAGTGCAGCGAGGAAAGCATCGTTAACACTGAAATCACGTGACTTCGCGGCTCCGCGAAGTGCCGCGAAAGGCAGATTAAAGGCCGCGAAGCGGTAGGTGGTGCCGCGACCGGACATTACCGGTGACATGGGACCATCACTTACGGCCGTGAATCGGCCAATTGACGAAACGGTATCCCACACCCGAGACCAAGTTTGTGTGGGATCAGTGAAGCTACCTCGCGCCAGACCCAATGCTCCGCGCACCGAACTCACCGCGAGTTCAGCTCCCCATTTAATGTTGTCGGTGAGATTAGCAATCGTGACATCGGTGACCGACACCTCCTCTGATTCTGGCGCCGCCGGTGGCACCGGCTCATCAGGATTTGTTTCATCACCGAGTTCAAATAATGAAAGCGCGATCATGACGGTCGCTGCACCATCTGCAATTGAGTGATGCAGTTTCAACAAAAAGGCCGACTGCTCCCCCGGAAGCCCCTCGATGAGAGCTGCTTCCCAAAGGGGGCGGTTGTGGTCAAAATCGGTCAAACTCATGCGGCGGGCATCATCAAGTAGCCCCTGCCAGCCCGCATCTACCGGCAACCGATACCTACGCACATGCACATCAAGATCAAAATCTGGATCTACCGCCAATCGCGGCGCCGAAAACCCCGTTGCTCCATAGAGTGGGCGCTTACGAAGTGCCGGTACAAATAGTGTTAGCCGATTAAGTCGCGCATGTAAACGACTCCAATCAGGAGCGCTGTCTAAAACTGCAAGCGCAATTACCGTCGAACGCAGTTTTGGGTCAGCACTGGCGGTACGAAATGTCGCAGCGTCCCAGCCACGTAATTGTGTGCCGACTCCGATATTCGCGTACCCCATTTATTCGACCGACGCCATGATGTCATCGCTCACATCGAAGTTCGCGTACACATTTTGCACATCATCGCTATCTTCAAGAACGTCAATCAACTTGAAAACCTTGCGGGCACCTTCTTCGTCCAATTCAACCGTGACGCTTGGAAGAAATGTGGCCTCGGCAGATTCGTAGTCCAGGCCAGCACTTTGTAATGCAGTGCGCACCGCAACCACATCGGTAGCCTCACTGACAACCTCGAAAGACTCCCCTAAGTCGTTGACTTCTTCAGCCCCGGCATCAAGTACCGCACCCAGAATCTCGTCTTCGGTAAGTCCTTCGGCTTTTGGCACAATTACTACGCCTTTACGAGCGAACAGATACGAAACCGAGCCGGGGTCGGCCATCGACCCGCCGTTCCTTGTCATCGCGACCCGAACTTCAGAGGCCGCGCGATTGCGGTTATCGGTAAGGCACTCAACCAAGAATGCCACCCCATTTGGTCCGTAGCCCTCGTACATGATGGTCTGCCAATCAGCGCCACCTGCTTCAAGGCCGGATCCACGCTTTACCGCCCGCTCGATATTGTCAAGTGGCACCGAGGTCTTGCGCGCCTTTTGAACCGCGTCATAAAGGGTTGGGTTACCAGCGAGGTCACCGCCTCCGGTGCGCGCTGCCACCTCGATGTTCTTAATCAGGCGGGCAAATAGCTTTCCGCGGCGGGCGTCAACAACTGCCTTTTTATGCTTGGTGGTCGCCCACTTGGAATGGCCGCTCATGAGTGCTGCCTCACAATCTGGACGAATAATTCATGGATACGGGTGTCACCCGTCAGCTCGGGATGAAATGACGTGGCGAGCCGGACCCCTTGACGCACCGCCACGATCGTACCCGCGGCACCATTGCGCCTCAGAGTCGAGAGCACTTCAACCTCTGGCCCAGTTGACTCCACCAAGGGTGCCCTGATAAATACCGCCTTAAAAGGCGTCGTCCCCACCACGGGGACGTCTAGGTCGATCTCGAAAGAGTCGACCTGACGGCCAAAGGCATTGCGCCGAACCGTGACGTCGAGGCCACCGATTGTTTCTTGATCTGGCCGCGCGTCGGTCACCCTGTCGGCCAGCATGATCATCCCTGCACATGAGCCATACATCGGCAGCCCCGCACTGGACGCGGCACGAAGTGGCTCGAACAGACCGGCACGGATCGCCAAATTTGACATAGTTGTTGACTCGCCACCGGGTATCACAAGACCATCGATCCCAGATAGGTCTTCGGCACTGCGCACTCGAATCGTTCGCGCCCTCACGGCCTGTAGTGCTATCTCATGCTCTTTTACATCGCCTTGAAGTGCCAGCACCCCGATAAGCGGGGAGGTGGTCACCAGCCTCGATCCTCCAGTCGGTGCGCTACCGGAATATCGGCGACGTTAATTCCAACCATCGCCTCACCCAAGCCGCGCGATACTTTTGCTACTACATCAGGATTATCAAAATTCATGGTTGCTTGCACGATGGCTTCGGCGCGGCGCACCGGATCGCCAGACTTAAAAATACCCGACCCAACAAAGACCCCGTCGGCACCAAGTTGCATCATCATCGCCGCATCAGCCGGAGTTGCTATGCCGCCAGCGGTGAACAAAACCACCGGCAGCCTGCCCAGGCGTGCGACTTCAACGACTAGGTCGTAGGAGGCCTGCAACTCTTTTGCCGCAACGTAAAGCTCATCCGGTGACATCGACGTCAATCGCGCAATATCACCACGAATACGACGAATGTGCGTGACCGCATTGGAGACATCTCCGGTACCCGCCTCGCCCTTGGAGCGGATCATCGCCGCGCCTTCGTTCAACCGGCGCAGTGCTTCACCAAGGTTGGTCGCACCACAGACAAAAGGCACCGTGAATAGTTGCTTGTCAATATGGTTGGCGTAGTCGGCTGGGGTAAGCACCTCAGACTCATCAATATAATCAACACCTAGTGATTGCAAAATCTGAGCTTCGGCGAAGTGGCCAATTCGAGCTTTCGCCATCACTGGAACGCTCACGGCATTCATGATGTCGTCGATCATGTCGGGATCCGACATGCGCGCCACCCCACCTTGGGCGCGAATATCCGCCGGGACCCGCTCCAGCGCCATTACCGCAACCGCACCGGCATCCTCAGCAATCTTGGCCTGTTCTACGTTGACAACATCCATGATTACGCCGCCCTTGAGCATGTCGGCCATCCCGCGCTTTACTCGGCTGGTACCGGTTACTGCCTCTTGATCGCCCATGACACCCTCTCAACTTCGACGGAAGTTATTACTCGTGAACATGATGATACGCCTAATATTGGCAGTTGCGTGGTCGGCCCTCAGCGCTCGGTCAGCCCATGCGGGCGAGTGTCGTCCATCTCACAGGTCTCCGGCCAGGCCGTATGACCGGCGAGACGAAAGATCCGCACGAGGAACTGGCTACGCACCTGACGGCAGGCTCGAACCGCGTCATTGTGAAAACGGCGTGACAGTTGGACCCGACGGAAGGCCGCATCGAGTTCATCGAGCAACCCGCTCCCCAACTCGGTGATCTCGATCTCAGCAGTTTCTTCGGGATCTTCAAGGGCCGCATCCAATGCCGCGGTTAGGTCACTTTCGGCCTGCGCTTTAGACACCGCATCAAGATCTGCTGAAGTTCTAGCCGCGTGAGCTGCATCTGCAATGAGCAAACCACTGGCAGGATCAAGTACCCCGGCGGTTGCAAGTTCAAGGGCTATCGACGAACGTCTGAGTAGATGAGCATCTAAAGCTAGTGATGACGTTTCGATGCGCAGATGTAGGCGATCGATGCGCCCGGCTGTCATGCTCAAGTACAACCCCAGAATCACAAGTAACAATGTGATAATTATTAGCAGCCACATCACGACACCGGCCGCATCCCGAGGCGGCCGACAATTTGCCCTCGGATATCGGTGGTCACTTTTTCACCAGGCATGCCCACACTTTCGTACACCGCGATGACATCATCAACAACAACATCCCAGTCAAACTCTCGAACACGCGTCCGTCCGGCGTCCACAAGTTGCTCGCGAGCAGCTGAGTCACCCAAGAGGCGCACCGCTTGTGCAGCCAAATCCGAAGAATCCTCATTGGCGAAAAGTGCACCTGACTTACCATCTTCGAGCACCCGCCTAAAGGCAAGCAGATCTGAAGCTAAAACAGCGGTTTCGGCGGCCATGGCTTCGATGAGCACGATGCCAAATGACTCACCACCGGTATGCGGTGCCACATAGAGATCAACGGATCGCAGCGCACGAGCCTTATCTTTATCACTTAAGCGACCAAGGAAGGTGACCGATTGCGAAAGCGCCGGGTTCAAATTCTCATGTTGTTCACCGAGGTCACCGGGGCCCGCAACATATACCTGGATATTAGGTATCTGCTCGATCATCATAGGCAGCGAATCAAGTAACACATCGAGACCTTTGCGGGGTTCGTCGATGCGTCCAAGGAACAAAATAGTCGGGACATCTGCAGCTATTTGAGGCAAACGACCATCTTCGTGGAAAGCCGCCACGCGGACACCATTAGGGATGAGCACCGCATCCCCACCAACATGGGCAACCAAAGTGCGTCTTGCATCTTCGCTAACCGCGATGCTGCCTCGAACCTTCTCCATTGCGGTTTGGGCAATGTAGTACCCAGCGGAAAGCATTCGTGAACGCACATGTGACGAGTGCCAAGTAGCCACTATCGGCCCCCGAGCAACCCAGCAGGCCAGCAGGGACAAGCCAGGGGCCAGTGGCTCATGTATATGAAGTACATCAAAATCTCCGTCGCGCACCCAGCGGCGCACGTTATTCGCCGCCTTTAGTCCAAAATTCATCCTGGCGACCGCGCCGTTGTATGGCACCGATACAGCCCTGCCACCGTCAACAACCCATGACGGCAAATCTGCAGGATCATCAGCTGGAGCAAGGACACTGACGGTGTGGCCGTGCTCTTGCAGGGTGAGTGCGAGATCAGCCACGTGTGAGCGCACCCCACCTGGGGTATCCCAGGTGTACGGGCAGACCAAACCGATTTTCATGAAGTACTCGACGCGCGTCTAGCCGGATCCAAATCGGCTAACCAAACTTTTTGGAGCATATGCCAGTCGGTTGGATGCGCGCGGATGCCATCTTCGAAGGAGTGGGCAATCTGCTGGGTCATTTCGCGCACCTGCTCAGCTCGACTTAACCCACTTGGAGCCACCACGGCCGGATAAACCTGACCGGTGGTGCGGTCACCGTCAAACCACATTGTTACCGGATAAACCGGCGCTCCGGTGAGCAAACCGATAAGTGCTGGGCCTCCGGGGAGCGCAGCTGGTTCACCGAAGAGGTTCACTTCGACACCATTTCGGCTGATATCTCGATCACCAAGCAGCGCCAGGATTCGACCTTCTTTAACTTTGCGCATTAAGGAGCGCACTAGGTCCGGCTCACCGATGGCCATAACATCCATTCCCAATGTCTGCCGGTACGCCAGAAATTGGTTGAACAATCCTTCTGGCTTTAGCCGCTCAGCGACCGTCGTAACTCCACCAAAGCGCAAGCATCCCCAAGCACCAGCGTGATCCCAATTGGCCATGTGACACGGAACCATCACGGCCCCGGTACCTGATCGCACAGCTTCGTCCATTAATTCTTGTCCGGCTAAATCGAAAGTCCCGCTTACTCGTTCGTGCGACCATGAAGGTAAACGAAATGCCTCGAGCCAATAACGCAGATAACTTCGCATACCTTCTTTGCTCAATACCCGAAGCTCATCTTTCGTCCAGGCTGGATTTACGCGTGCCAGGTTGCGCTCAAGTTGCTGGACTGATTCACCATTGCGGAGCCACATCGTGTCAGCAGCAGCCTGAAACACCGCACGTGCCGCGGGTTCTGGCATACGTTTGGTGAGCCGCCAGCCAACGGTGAATGCCCACTGCGTTGCGGCGTCACGAACATCGTTGATCATGGTTTGAGTTGCCCCCGGACAACCGCCATGCGCTGAATGATCGTGACCAGGCCAAGGGCACCAAGAGCCCATAGCACCGCCGGCAGCACATAAGGAACTCCAAAAGCGGTGAGCAAGGCGGCGATAAGTACCGCGAATAGCCGCTCGGCCCGCTCTGCGATACCAACATTCGCAGTGGCGCCCACCGCCTCGGCCCGCGCTTTCGCGTATGAAGTGACCTGGCCCATCACCAGGGCCAAAGTTCCAGCGCACGCGGTGCCAACTTCACCATTCAATGCGGCCCAAATAATGATTCCACCGATGATCGCCCCATCGGCTATCCGGTCTAAAGTCGCGTCCAAGAAATTGCCCCACGGACCACTCGTGCCGGCCATCCGGGCCATGGTGCCGTCGAGCAAGTCACTTATTGCGAAGATCGCAATTAACAGCACGCCCAGCCCGAAATTGCCAGACGGGAAACAGATCAGTGCAGATGCCACCGCCCCGACGGTTCCGAAAACCGTGACGAAATCAGGCGAGACATGTAAACGCAGCAATAACCGGGCCGGCGGCTCGATGATCCCGCTGGCCAATTTGCGCGCGGCCGGATTATTAAGCATAAGACCCGATGTTACCGGCAGGGGATGGTTTCTCCGGAGACATGGCCAATAGTGCTTATTTGACAACCTTGATGTCGTGATACCCGGCTGACTTGTACTGGTCGGTCAGAAGGTAGTGGATTCGGTAGTCCCCCGGTGGCAACGGCCAAGGTTTCCCCTGGGACTGTGCACCCAAGGTCATTGAGCCAAAAACCTGCGGTGGCAATGCCCCGGAGTTATGGCCACCTACGTAGCCCCAGAGGAGATAGTCATCCTTATTCGGATTGGCGGCACCTGCTCGGTAAACCCCAATCCAGTCCCAGCGGTTGGCCGGCCCGTTAGTCCATGAGATATCAATCGGTTCGCCCACTTTGTAGGTGTCAGCGCCGGATTGCAGGTCAACTCCAGCGCCCGTTGACCGCACCCAAAATGAGTTTCGTGCCAATTCCGTTCCTTCACTACTCAACATGACAATGTCATATCCAGCAGGTGATAGCGCAGTGGTCGCAAATGAAGTGCTGCCAGACTCTGAAGTCGAATTTGTCAATATTGCAGCTGACTTTGTAGCCCCTTCAGGCACGACAATAATGCTGGTGGATGAATATCCAGGTGCGTTATATCGAACGTTGAGCGTTTCTCCTTGGTTCAGCATGCGAGTGTTCAATGAGACCGTTGTGGGTAATGCCACCGGGGTTACCTGGAAGGTGCTCAGCACCGCGCGATGATCAGATGTCCACTTCTTAAATCCGATACCGACATCTGGGCCTCCAAGTTCACCAACAACCGTGCTTGTGAGTGTTGTGCTCGGACCACCGGCGTAGATGTAGTCGATTCGATCGCCAGAACCACCCTTGCTGAAGTCGGGATCGACCATAGTTATGCCTGGAACGCGAACCGGATTAGGGTGCACATCCCGGTAGGCGTCGCGCATTCCTGCCTTGAAAAGTGCGTCACTGACCGGCCACCGCATAGCTGAATCAATGCCCGCTCGGGTGCCGACCGTAGCCTTGGTGTAATCCAAACTTGAGGGCGAATTTAGATCTCCGGTTAAGAACACTGGATAACCTTGCCCAATTAGAGAGGCTATGTCCGGGGTCAAGATGTTTATTGAATTCGCACGGACGATAATTTCCGACTGTGTTACTGCTTTCTCCGAAAAGCCCTTCACTAACCGCGAAGGACCGTACTTCACATAATCTAGGTGCGTGTTGAAGAAAGCAACTGCATAGCCCGGCTCCACCTCGATAAGGGAATAAAGGCCCTCTGCCCCTGAGGGTTCAAGAATCGGAAATTTAGATAGCAATTGCAGGCCGACGTTGTAATACGGATATCCGGTTTTGCGGGCAATCTCCGGGAGCCGGTTGTAGGACTCCAAAACACCAACGATGTCAGCATCTATCTCTCGGATCACCCGATCGGTGGAAGCGTCTCCAGAGTACTCAATGTTATAAACGAGGACGCTCAGTTCCATCTGCTTCCCCGCGGCCAATGCTGTTGAAGCAATCGCCGGGGTATTGGCCACATTTACCAGCCCGATTCCAACTGCCAACGCCGCGGCAAGGGCCCAAAGTAGGCGCCTACTTAGATCCGATCGGATTTGTGCCATTCGCAATGGCTGGTCGATTCTCA
>JBAXHK010000046.1:0-8342 GCA_037138935.1 Actinomycetes bacterium | reverse complement strand
CCAGGTAGAACATGACCTCGGTGAAATCTGGTCGGCCACCTTGACCGCCAGCCGCTCGGACCAACTGCACCACCTGACCTAGGGAAGTAGCCCGGTTTGTGTCGGTGCGGGTCTAGACACTCAGACTTGTCCACGCCGGAGAAGCAACCTCGAATGCGATATCGGCTTCGAATATCGTCGATTCACCCTCACGTTTGCGCTGCCAACGTATTGACATGTCCTCGATCATGGCTGTTCCGATTCCAGGCGTGTCGTCCTGCGGTTCAACGGCTCCATCATCTACTACGCGAATCCGGACGGTGTCAGCCCCGATGATGTCCAGGTAGGCGCGAATGTTTGCCGCGTGCCCGTGCCGGATGGCGTTCCAACAGGCTTCGCTGGTGATCTCCCTGGCGGCGAATCCGGCGAGCGGATCATCCTTGATCGCCACCATGACTTTCCCATCAATGTCCCAAGATATCTCGCAGGCGCCAGCCCATGTCTGCGCGAGAGCTTCGAGAGCTGCGCCCGGATCGGTGTTTCCAACGGATCGATCATCGGCCTGCACTAGAGAGGCGAGTACCTGTGCCTGCAACCTGCTGAGAAGTTCGGGGTCGGCTTGCCCCTGATCGATAGCCTGCTCCAATTGCGCCGCCGCTCCCCAGACGGCGTTCTGCACGGGCCCGTGCATTGCCCGAGCCAGGGAGCGATGCTCAAGCCAGTTAAGGCAGTGGGCTCGAGCGGAGGCACGCTCCAGTAGCACCGCAGCCTCCTCTAGTTGACCGATGATCCGCCCATCAAGTTCCCGCGCGCCGTGGGCGCAGATCGTAGCGATGGCCAAAATATCCATGAGCGCCGTACTGGCGAACATGATCGGCTTCACGAGATCAGGGGATCCGGACACCAGGACCTGGCTTGGAAGGGCAAGTAGGGCACCGGACGCAATGATCAATCCTGCAAGTAGCGCCAATCGCGATGGGATCGTCCAGTTTCCGGCAATGCGGACGTAGATAGCATTCCCAACCGCGAGGGTGGCCAAGATAATCACGACGGCAACCACACCGATCAGAATTGCCGGCCAAGCATCGAAGTTGATAACAAGAAACGGGGACGCGAAGACGAGAAAGAGTACCGCGGTCACCCTTGGACTGAGCGGGCGTCCGGCGGTCGCGTCGCTAAGGAAGGCGCGGATACCGAAGCCGGTGGGGACCGGATCAGAATCGATGAATCTGAGCGCCGGCGCCGCTTCGGCAAGCATCCGGCTCAGCGGCCGGACCACGTCCGCGCCCGCGCTGCGCAGCGAATCCAAGGCAGTGTGTGGGTCGCTTCGGGCGATATATTGGATCCGTTCGAACAGCGCATCCTGAACCCGGCGGACGGTGCTGTCACGCTCTTCGGCGATTGCCTGCAGTGTCTCATCCCGGGTGAACCGCGCCTTCTCCTGACGGGCGCGAAGTAGTGCGGTCTGTTGGCGGTGACGTCGCAAACTGCCTAGCGCAATATCGGCTATGACCAATGCCGCGGTAAACCCGGGGACAGCACTGGCGAGCCTTAGTCCCCACTCCACCGAATCGGTGACGCCACTGACCTCGAGGGCCAAGGAAACCGCGATGGCGCGGACCAAGCTCACGAAGGCGAACACCAGGACCACCTCTACCCCATTTGCTTGACGACCCCAGACACTTAGCAGCCATCGCCAGGCGATGAGGAGGAGGAACAGGAAGATCTGGGCTGCGACGGCGATGGTGAGCAAGGTGGTCGCGTTGGCGTACTGGAGGTCAGGGTTGGCGATGAAGATGCTGGTTAGGGAGAAGCCGAGGAGAACAAGGAAACCCGTGGGAGAAACTACGTCGCGCCCGGAGAGTTCGTATGAGCGCCATCGACTCATGGGGCGTCAGGGATTCCGGCAGCGGCGATATAGAACCGTACCGCCTGCACTCGGGGGCTGATTTCACCATCTCGCTTCAGCTTGAGGATACGGAAGATGTGCGCCAGTGAGCCTTCTACGGCTGATTCGCTCACTCCGCGCCGTCGGGCGATGCCCGCATTCGTCAAGCCTTGCGCGACCATATGCAGAACGTCGACTTGATTGGGCGTCAATTGACGAAGGGGACTGTTGGTCGCGAGGCCGTGACGGTGGTCCTCGGTCCGATTCTGCAGGGCAGCCTCGAGGGCTTCGACTAGGTAGCCGGCTTTCATTATCTGGTCCTTGACCAGAAAGGCGCAATCAGCGGGAATGTCGACCCGTGTGTTTCCCGCGGTCCCGGGATCGGCAAATCTTGTCAGGAAGAGGACCGCGACACCGGGATACTCGCGAACTATGAGATGACTCAGTGTCACCCCGCTCGGTCCATCGCCCAGCATGACGTCGAGGATCGCAGCGTCTGGATCGAAGGAATCCAACAACGCGCGCCCCTCCTGCGCCGACGCTGCGACACTGACTTCAAAGCCATGTGCCTCGAGTAGCTGTGTCAGCAGCGCCGAGGTGAGGTGGTCATCCTCAACCACCAGGATCCGTCGCCGGTCTTTTTCCACCATCATGGTGCGACGGTAGCGCCCTCAAGATTGTGACTCTCAGGAAGTGGTGTTTTCCATATTCAACGAGGTCTGGCGCGCATGTCGGTGTTGACGTGAGCGAGACAGGCTTCGGTTCGACGCCCATCAGAACCAAAACGAGATCAAATCATGCGTACACAAGGTGTAGCAAAGGCGCTCTAGGTAGCGATCTTCTTGGCGATGGGCGCTGTTCTCGTAGCCTGCTCGAGTGCCGCTCCGCAGTTGCTAGCCAAGGGCGATGCATCCAGCGATTTCCCAAACGGTCCATTCACCTCGACGCGTTCAAGTACTTAGGAACAACAGTCCTGAACGCGCCCATGACCAGTACCATCCTAAGTATCTTGACCGAGCGCAAAGAGCTATTTTGCAAGTACCGAGTCCCCCAAAGTGATAGCGATCGCCAGTATTGCCAGGATCTTTCAAGGGCTGCGATTTTCGGTGATAAGGATGCCTGGGTGGATGTCCAATGTGAGAAAAGGGTTGAGGGGATGCACACCTGCTCGGCCAGGCAAAGTTGAAACACATTTGAACTCCACAGCATGCCCTTGAGCGCTCCGGGTAGTCGAGGTGATCCTGACCGGGGCCAACTTCGCGACAAGGGCCACGCGCCCCAAAATGGCGAGCTAGGTGGTCTTAAGGTCGGCGTGAGCGCATCAAGATGGAGTTGGAATGAAGCCTTGGACTCGGTAGTCCCCCGGCCCGCTGATGCGATGGCGGACCAAACGGCCAGCGTCGTCGAGGGTTGACACGTCCACCTCGACTGCGGCTGACACGGCGTACTGAACTGTTCCGTCGACTTCCACTTTGATTTGCAGCGGCAACGGTCCCGGTGCATTACTGGTGAGTTCCGCCTCTTGCCAGCGAAGGAGGGGGCCGTCGATGACCATACTTATGGGTGATTGGGGTTCGGTGGAGGTGGCGGTGATCTCAATTGCCGACCGCGGGCGGACGAACATAATCGTTGAGTACCCCGACGCGTCGTCGTCGATGTGCTGGGCGAGGACACCCTCGGGCAGTGGGTCAGTGCTGGCGGAACTTACTTGGGCTCCCTCGTAGGTGATGCGCATGTCGACTTCGGCTGCGGAGTTCGTGGACGAGGCGAGGATAATCGCGAAGTAACCATTCTCGCTTGGATCATCTGAAAATGGGGTGGTGAAATCCTGCATCCGAACTTGCATCGGGGTGTATTCCAGTCCCCCGGGCCCCACGCCCGCCCAGCCTTGATCTTGGGTCGCGCCCGGCGCAAGGTACCGCCAAGATTCAGCTTTGGGATCGACGACGATTCGGCCTGCGGCACCGGGATTATTCGAGTCATAAACCCAGATGGTGAAAAACGGATCCTCGTAGGTCACGGCGAAGGGTGTTACTGCATGTGCACCTGAGGTTGAGTACAAGCCCATGGTATTCGATGCGCCATCCCTTAAGCCGCCCGTGACATTGGCGACGATGCGTGAGGGTGGCAGATTTCGGGTGGCAGCACTCTCGGCCACTACCTCCGGCATCAGTTGTGTTAGCCACCAGTAGTTGATGTCGGCAACTAGGCGAGGATTGTCGCGCGTCAAGTTCGCTACCGAAGTGGCATCAGGGTCTGCGCTCGCGATAGTAGAAAGCCCGGTGAAGAATCGCTCGGCATCCACCGACATCCCTTCACAACGACCGTTGCGCAACAGCGAATTCATCGACGACACCCACTGCATCGCTTCGGGAAGTGGCGTGCATTTAGCGTCTCCACCGTTTGTGCATACGTGTTCCTTACCGAACAATGCTTCCAGCGTTGGAAGTGTCACACTGTCGGTGAGAGTTATCCCTGACCAATTCCTAAACGAGAAACCATCAGCACTCGGCCGAAAGTTGCTGTCGACGCAGGTAATCGGCGTGGGCTGGCCGTCAATTTGGGCATTCGGGGTGGGAACGCAACCGAGGAGTTCCGCACTCACTTGCGCAGGGAAAAGGAACCGCCAGCCGAACCAGCCCGCGATAGCGCAGGCGAGAATCGCCCCGGCCACAATCGATATCCGACGCACTCAATGAGGATACGTGGGTCGGCTGTCCTGCGCGTGGTGTTGGGTGATTGGCGAAACCGCGATCCTTGTCAATCGGTGGGCACCCTGACCTCGACCTGTGGTTTCCCCCAGTAGGTAGAGCTTGGCGAGAAGGTGCGGGCTTATCGTAATTGAGTGAAGTTTGGGGCATCTTCGGGAATGAGGGTCAAGGTCATGGAAACACGCCAACCGCCGAAGACGTTGCTGGGGCTGGTCGCGATTGCTGCGGTTGCTCTCGCCTTAGCAGGGTGTACGTCGGTAACACCAGATTCTCAGGCTAAGGGCGACGCGAGCAGTCCGACAGCGAGCAGCCCGGCAGCGAGCAGCCCGGCAGCGAGCAGCCCGAACCCCGAGGCGAGCACCGGCGCTTCGGCCCCGTGCTACGAGCAGCAGCCCCGTAAGGATTGTTCGAACGCGGACTTTTCGGGTGCTAACTTGAGTAATAAGGACCTGTCTGGCGTCAATTTCTACAAGGCGAACCTAGCCAAGGCGGACTTGTCCGGGGCGAACCTGTCCGGGGCGAACCTGAATATGGCAAACCTTGAACAAGCCAAACTCCCGCGAGCGAATCTAAGGGCTGCGCAGATGGATGGCACCCGACTAACCTACGCGGACGTGACAGGTGCGGATCTGAGAGGAGCGAAAGGGACTGCTCCGGATTTCACTGAAGCCAACTTTACGAACGCGGACATGTCGGATTTCTTTTATGTGGACGGCGCAAACTTTACGAAAGCGACCCTAACCGGGGTGAAAGTGGGTCCTACTGTCTTTGACAATGCGCAATTGGACGGTGTGATCTCAGGAAACATAAATGGCTCCAGCATGGTTCTTCCGAATAACTGGACGTTGGTAAGTGGAAACCTCATTGGCCCAGGAGCACATCTCGTAGGCGCAAACCTAGCGAGCGCAGGGCTTAATGGTCTAAATATGACAAGGGTTCTATCGTGGGACTCGGATCTTAGTCAGGCAAACCTCCGCGGCGCGAATCTCACTGGCTCGCGTTGGTGGAATGCCAACATGGCAGGAGTGGACCTGACGGGAGCAAAGCTCGATGGTGCGATTTTTAGCTGTTCCGACGGACGCCCCGACGATTGCGACAAGAAAATGAATTTATCTCGCGCAAACCTCTCGAACGTAACCGGGGGCCTTTACTTAGTTAAGGTGGACCTAACCGGCGCCGACCTGACCGGCGCCGTGTTTGACGGTGTTGGCCAATTCGATGGGGTGGACCTGACGGGGTCGAAAGTCGATGGAGTGAAATGGGGACAAATTACATTTACAGATACCACCTGCCCGGATGGGACCTCAAAGCCGAACTATTCGAACACCTATCCGTGTACCCCGTGAGAGGCAAAATGTTGGTCCTAGTCACGGGCGCAGTATTCTTAGCGGCCTGCTCGTCCCCCACGACCCAAGGCCAGCCCAAGGGCGAAGCAACTAGTGCCGAACAACCGAGTACAGAGCAGGCGGCCCCCAGCGCGGGCCAAAGCCTCGTGGCGACCACGGAGCACGACAATTACGTTCAGTTCAACGGTGATGCATGTATCACCAGTGCGAGTTTTGCCCCACAGGACTCGAACATTACTGGCGGGCAGCCTTGGGGCGGGGTCTCGACGTCAAACCCTTACGTTGCGAATGGGACCTTAGAACTAAATGTACAGGCCGGGCGAAAAGACTCATCAGGTCCGGCGGCTTGGTTTAATCAACAAGCCCCGGTTTACATCTCGGCCGGCACGCCGCCCGTAAATAACCTGAACTTCGCTGTCACGGGTGAACTGACACTCAACGGCGACACCTACCTCGTCGCTCTGGGTCAGGGGAATGCAGGCGGGGGCTCCAGTCCGTGGTGGCTCGGGGGCAAAGGGGGCTTCTTCCAAGAGCCGGGCCAGTTGATAACCCCGGACGGAAAGTATGTCTTCGCAGTCAACGGGTTGGATGATGCTTTCTGGATGACCTGCAAGGTGGCGACTAGTGCGGAAGGAAACAACTAATGAGGCATATCCCGAGTCGAACCGAACTTGGCGCATTCGGTTTGGTAACGCAACGATCTGCACTTGCACTGCTAGCGGTTGTCATGGGCGTCGTCGTCCTGACGGCCTGCTCGTCCCCCACGACCCAAGGCCCGCCCAAGGGCGAAGCAACTAGTACCGAACAACCGAGTACCGAGCAGGCGGCCCCCAGTGCAGACCAAAGCGCCGTGGCGACCACGGAACACGATAATTACGTCACCCTCAAAGAAGCCCCTGGGGGTTGTATCCAAAGCGTGCAATTCATTCCGATGGACACTAATATCACCGGCGGGCAGCCTTGGGGCGGGATCTCAACTTCATCGCCATACACGCCGGGTGGGTCATTGGAATTGAATGCGAAAGCTGGGCGGCACGATTCGCCCGGGCCCGCCCAATGGTTCAATGATCGAGCCCCGGTGAAGATCTCGCAAAATAACAATCCCATCAAGAACCTGAATTTTGCTTTCATGGGGGAACTAATTCTCAACGGCGCTACCTACACCGTCGCCTTTGGTCAGGGGAACCAGGGCAGTGGCCAGAGTCCGTGGTTCGTGGGAGGCCAAGGCTTCAGGGGGCCGTTTAGAGATAATCAGAGTTCAATCCAAACCCCAGATGGCAAGTTTGAGTTGTCATGGAACGGCAAGGATTCGACCAACCAATTCGAACTGGCAGCAACTGATTGCGGGCAGGGTAGCCTCACGACGGATATGCATTCGAACGTGATGTACATGGATGTGGAGGGCGGTGGGAACCTCACTGGCGCGTTCACCTGGTCTGACCAGTACAGCATCACCGATGGCCAGCCCTGGGGAGGCGTCACGACCGGGCCAGGGGGAGATTTCCCCGGGGAATTTCAAATCACCGCGCAGGCTGGGCGCCACGGATCATCGGGGCCAGCGCAGTGGTTCCTGTCGCAAGCACAATACATGATTGGTGGCGATACCTGGGAGGCCACGGTGCCGTCGGATCTCAACTTCGCTTTTAGTGGCTTGCTTACGATGACGTGTAGTTCAGCACCCTGCGGCTCAGCGCCAGTAGGTATTTCAAACTACCCCATCGTCATCGGTCAGGGCAGCACGGGAACGAGCAACAACTGGTGGATCGGCGGGCAAGGCTGGACCAAGGCCGTCTGTCCACCATCTCCATTTCAGGACGTTGGACAGTCACAAATGTGCATGAATAGTCCGGACGGCTCGTACCTGATGATGGCAGGAGAGTCAGAATTTACTTTTGGGATCGTCAGCAACTAATGACAAGGGTGAGTACCGAGTCACCGTGGGCCAGCTTTGTAGAGAGCCGGTGGGGTTTTCCGCAGCTTAGGCTTGGTGGGGACAAGGTGTGGCTTATCGTTTCTAGCAGCGATGCAGGAGATCCATTAGGAAGGAAGCGTCGATGGTAAACGAAGCAGGATTCAGGCATGAGCGTCGGCAAGCCACCAGGGTCAGGCGTGCCACGCGTGAAGTGGGCCAGCGCCCATTGACTTTGGCGGTGCTAGCGGTTGTGATGGGCGTCGTCGCCTTGGCGGCCTGCTCGTCCCCCACGACCCAAGGCCAGCCCAAGGGCGAAGCAACTAGTACCGAACAACCGAGTACAGAGCAGGCGGCCCCCAGTGCGGACCAAAGCCCCGTTTCGACCACAGAGCACGACAATTACGTTCAGTTCGAAGGCGATGCATGTATTACCAGTGCGAGTTTTGCCCCGCAGGACTCGAACATTACTGGCGGGCAGCCTTGGGGCGGGGTCTCGACGTCAAACC
>JBAXHK010000045.1:0-8384 GCA_037138935.1 Actinomycetes bacterium | reverse complement strand
AAAATTATTTACGCGCATCTCGCGCGATGAGATCGCTGCTGGCGTGTATAGACGGGTCACGTACTCACTCACCATGCGGCTGGCAAGAACTTTTGGCCCAAGGGTGCCAAGGGTGTGCCGCACCATCGCAATCCAAGTTCGCGGCATACCATGCGCGTCGCGATCATAGAAAGTTGCAGCGACCGAATTTTCGATTAGCTCATAGAGAGCCGCCGCTTCAATATCATCTCGGCGATCGGGGTCGCCAATACCGTCTGCGGTTGGGATAGCCCAGCCATTTTTTCCGTCAAACCATTCATCCCACCAGCCATCAAGAATTGACAGGTTTAGAGCGCCATTAAGGGCCGCTTTCATGCCTGAAGTTCCGCTGGCTTCAAGTGGTCTGATCGGATTGTTCAACCAAACATCGCAGCCGGGATACAGCAAGGTTGCCATGCTGATGTCGTAATCGGGCAAGAAAACGATGCGATGGCGTACATCGACTTCGTCTGCAAATTTAACCAACTCTTGGATCAACCGCTTACCGCCGTCATCGGCTGGGTGAGACTTACCAGCGATCACCAATTGAATAGGTCGTATTGGATCTAGCAGCAGGGCCCGTAACCGCTCTGGGTCACGAAGCATCAACGTCAATCGCTTATAAGAAGGCACGCGACGCGCAAACCCGATGGTTAGTACATCAGGGTCAAGGACATCGTCAACCCACTTCAATTCCATCTCGCTGGCACCGCGATTAACCCAAGATGCACGTAGACGTTCGCGGGCCATTTCTATCAATTGCTCACGTAATGACCGCTTTATGCCCCACAAATGCTCATCACCGGCCTGCGCGATAACTGCCCATGCGCTGGCTTCATCGCCTTGGTCTGGGCCGAGCGCGTTGGCCGCAATATCCAAGATTTCTCGAGCCACCCACGTCGGTGCATGCACACCGTTAGTGATTGATGCGATGGGCACATCTTCTGCATCGAAGCCTGGCCACAGCCCAGCAAACATCTCTCGTGAAACCCGACCGTGTAGCAAGCTAACACCGTTTGCGCGCTGCCCAAGGCGCAAACCCATTACCGCCATATTAAATACATTGGGATCGCCCCCAGGGTATGTCTCGGCACCCAAAGCGATAATTCGCTCGACCGGCAACTTGGATTCGCCATCTGCGCCACCCAGATACTGGGTGACCAACTCACGAGGGAATCTGTCAATACCTGCGGGCACCGGCGTGTGAGTCGTAAAGACCGTGCCCGCGCGTATCACCTCTAGTGCTTCATCGAAGCCCATGTCAGAATTTTCCGAGAGCAATTCGCGGATACGCTCGAACCCGAGGAATCCTGCGTGGCCCTCGTTGGTGTGAAATACCTCGGGTGCGGTGCGCCCGGTTAGCCGGCAGTAGGCGCGTAGTGCCCTGACCCCGCCGATGCCAAGCAGCATCTCCTGCTGCAACCGGTGCTCCCCGCCACCGCCATACAGCCGATCGGTGACGTCACGCTCGGCTGAAGCGTTCTCCTCGACATCGGAGTCGAGCATCAGCAACGGCACGCGCCCGACCTGTGCTATCCAGATGCGCGCCCAAATCTTTCGTCCTCCCGGCAAACCCACCGAAACTTTCACCGAGGTGCCATCAGCTTCACGCAACAGCGACACCGGACTACCGTCTGGATCACATAAGGGGTACTGCTCCTGTTGCCACCCATCGGTTGAGAGCGACTGGCGAAAATATCCAGCGCGGTAAAACAGGCCGATTGCAATTAGTGGCACGCCTAGGTCGCTCGCTGCTTTCAGGTGATCGCCAGCCAAAATCCCAAGGCCGCCGGAGTACTGCGGGAGTGCCGACGTAATGCCGTACTCCGGTGAGAAATAGGCGATGCCAGCAGGGGCATCCGCGCCCAAGGTTTGGAACCAGCGGTCGGCGGTGAGGTAATTCTGCAGATCGTCGGCCCGCTCGCGCACCCAGCCCACGTAGCCTTCGTCGGCGGCCAACTCGGCCAATCGCTCAGCTGTTATTTCACCGAGTAGCCGAACTGGGTCTTGCCCCAATGACTTCCAGAGTTTGGCGTCCATAGCCGCAAACAGGTCGCGGGTGTTTGGGCTCCAGCACCAACGCAAGTTGTGGGCCAAAGCCTCTAGGGGCACCAAGGGTTCTGGAAGTACGGCCCGGACGTTGAACCTACGTATCGCTCGCACCGGTTAAACGTACCGGGTCTGACAGCGTTTGCATTCTTAGCCCCACCAAGACCAGCCAGGGCAGAAATCCTCGGTGAAAGTTGGGCCATGGCTCGCCCGGGTGTGGTGGGGATAGCAACGACAATTCTGGAGCCACGGACCTCATTTCCTTGCCTTTTCCCCGGATTATGTTCTCCTCGTAGCATCCAAATTATCCAGTAAATTTGAAATGGCGAGCGACACGTCAAGTTCAAATATCGTGTTTCCGGTGAGTTCCGCGCCAACTGATCGGCTCGCCCTCGGTGTTGGTTGGGTGCGGCCCGGTGTGGGCAGTATCGGCGGCACCCTAAACCCCTCTACCGGCAACCCTAATTACCCGTGCCGGTCCTGCTTTGAGGGTAATGATGGGTAGCACGTATCAGGCCACCGTGGCCCAGCCCCCGATTAGGAGCAAAGCCAAGCCAGTCGTGGCAGCACCGCCAGCAAGTTGCGGGGCTAGCCGGCACAGCCGAGCGGGTTGTTAGCGTTACTAATCTGGTTGGCTAGCTTCCTTACCGTGGGCAAGGGCGCCTTGAAATGATTGGCCGTATGGATGTAGTGATAAGCGTTGAGCAAGATGGGTATGGTGTCAGCAACGTCGGGATCGTAGAGATCCCCGCAGACGGCCACGTGCACATCTTCGACGGTGGAATCAGCGCCAAGTTGCATCACAAGTGGTGACTGGCCGGCCAAGTACTTGCGGACCTGCGAATTGGCCTTGCCGTTTGCGCACTGCACATTGCTAATTGAGCCGTCCTGGTTCTTCTTTGTTTTACCGCATTTTTCGGTATGACCAAGAGGAGTCGGCGCGACGGACGGGGCTGCCGAAACCGGAGCCGCGGAGACCATGGCGAACACGACTACCGCCGCAAGTGCCGTACCGATTGCTTGATATCTCCCGCGGATGAATCCTCCGATTTTGGGTTTTCGCATTACTTCAAGATTATCGGGACCTGAGGGGCTTAGAGGGCTGCCTTAAAAATTGGCACCCTTCCCCGCCACTAGGTGGGGTGTTTACATCCAGTTGCTTGCCGAACCGGGTAGATAATTTCAGCAAGCCGTAGGTGTGTGACGGTTTGTGCCGTACATTAAGCCTGTGCCCAATTGGGTATTGACCTGTTTAACGATTGGAGCATGACATGCCCAGTATTGATGTTGCTACCCCAGTAAGTTCAGCGCCAACTGATCGGCTCGCACTAGGTGTTGGTTGGGTACGGCCCGATGTGGCCGGTATTGGCGGCACCCTAAACCCCTCCAACACCTACAACAACAGGGCGTACTGCTTTGAGGGTAATGAAGAGTAGAACTCTTCCCGAACACTAGGTGTCGTGTTCGCACGGTGTTGCCAGATAGCGGGGCTTAGCGCTGAGCTCTCACCGAAAAGTCCGGATTGCCCCGCTGCCAATAAAGGTTTTGTTATTCATCGGTACTCTTAACCCATTATGGCTGCAGCGCCGAATGACCCGACCTTCATTTTTGGCGTACCACCGCTATTAGCGGGCCGACTGGCCATCACCGAAGTCAGCCCATCCGTGCTAAGTGGCCGGCGACCGGCGGCGGCAGTAGTTGATGAGGCTGTTCGCGTTCGCGCCACCTGCTTTCGCGAGGGCCACGGCACCCTTGGAGTAGCCGCAGTACTGCACCACCCAGATGGCAAGGAACACTCACGGGTATTTCTGAATCCTGATGGAATAGACACTTGGGCAGGCATCATCCGCCCGAATGAGATCGGCCACTGGACGTTCACTATTGAAGCTTGGGGTGATCCTTGGCGCACTTGGCTCCAGCGTGCAAATATCAAAATACCTGCTGGTTTAGATATTGAACTCGAGTTTGCCGAAGGGGCCTTGCTGTTGGACCAGGCGCTCGCCTTCGAGCTGCCCGCGGCAACTAAATCGCTGCTGATGTCCGCGACTACCGCGATGCGAAATACCTCGCTACCACCATCGGTTCGCCTAGCCGCCGCGGTAGACCCACAGGTGGCCACCGTGCTTACCGAAAATCCCATCCGCGAGCAATTGACCACGAGCGGCCCGTGGCCACTTAATGTGCAAAGGCGTCGCGCCCTATTTGGCGCCTGGTATGAGTTTTTCCCGCGCAGCGAAGGGGCGCTACTTGATCCCCCAACCTTAGGGACCTTCCCTTCGGCAGCCAAACGCCTAGCTCCTATCGCCGACATGGGTTTCGATGTCGTCTACCTGCCTCCGGTACATCCAATTGGGTTCACAAATAGAAAAGGGCCAAACATCACTCTGATCGCCACCGACTCAGACCCCGGATCCCCTTGGGCATTCGGATCGGACGCCGGCGGTCACGATGCGATTCATCCAGACCTTGGCACGATTGCGGACTTCGATGACTTTGTCGCAGTAACCAACGCTCTCGGCATGGAGATTGCCCTTGACCTTGCACTACAGGCATCACCGGACCACCCTTGGGTTAAGACTCACCCGCAGTGGTTTACCACTCGCGCTGACGGGTCGATTGCCTACGCCGAGAATCCACCCAAGAAGTACCAAGACATCTACCCACTCAACTTTGATAACGACCCCGAAGGTCTTTACGCCGAAATTGAACGCATCGTCCGCTTCTGGATGTCACATGGAGTGCGAATCTTCCGGGTGGATAACCCACATACCAAACCCATCTGGCTTTGGGATCGACTCATAGCGTCAATTAATGCAGATAATCCCGATGTCATATTCCTAGCCGAGGCCTTCACGAGCCGCCCAATGATGCAGGCGCTGGCCGAGGTCGGATTCCAGCAAAGTTACACCTATTACACCTGGCGAAACAGCAAGCAAGTGCTTGAAGAATACGGGAATGAAATTGCCGGCCCGGCCGCTGCCTACATGCGTCCTAATTTTTTCACGAACACGCCAGACATTCTTCACAGTTACCTACAGCACGGTGGGCCGGGTGCGTTCGCAATTCGCACCGTCCTGGCTTCAACGCTGTCACCTAACTACGGCATTTATAGCGGTTTCGAGTTATATGAACACGTGGCCATTCATCCTGGTAGCGAGGAGTATCTCGATACCGAAAAGTTTCAATATCGACCGCGCGATTGGGACGCGGCCTTGAAGCAGGGTCGTAGTCTGGCTCCCCTATTAACCCACATCAATAAAATTCGCAGGGAACACATAGCTTTGCAGGACTTACGCTCACTGTATTTCCACCAGTGCGATAACCCAAACATCATTGCTTTTTCAAAACAAGATGGTGACGACACCGTGCTAGTGGTGTGCACTCTTGACCCGCACCATACGCAGGAAGCCACGGTGTGGTGGAACCTAGCCGCCATCGGGCTCGATCCACAATCCTTATTCATCGCACATGACCTGCTGACCGATACCTCTTGGACCTGGGGTCAGAGCGCCTACGTGCGGTTAACCCCATGGGAACAAGTCGCCCACATCGTGCATGTGCGGCAATAGTGAAAAAGCCGCCGAAGGTAAACAAAATACCCGTGGCAATTGGAGACCTTGATCGGCTTGTCGATGGTTGGCACTCTAATCCACATGAAATTCTTGGACCGCACCTATTCAAAGGAGAGGTTACCGTTCGGGTATTACGCCCGATGGCTGAATCGGTAACCGTGGTAACTGAGAATTATTCAATTTACCTTGACCATGAATTCCGTGGAGTTTGGTGCGGGGTCATCCCGATGCCGAATGTGCCGAACTACTCAATCGAAGTTCAGTACGGTGACCAAATTGTGCCGGCAGAAGACCCGTACCGATTCTTACCAACCCTTGGCGAAATTGATTTGCATCTAATCCACGAGGGTCGACATGAGCAACTCTGGGAAGTGCTCGGGGCACACACCCGCAGCTACCCAACCCCGCAAGGTGCCGTAAACGGGGTCTCCTTCGCCGTTTGGGCGCCCAATGCGCGAGGGGTCCGAGTCACGGGTGATTTCAACTACTGGGATGGTGTCGCGCACCCGATGCGCAGCCTGGGGGCGTCTGGTATTTGGGAGTTATTCGTCCCGAAGGTAACTGACGGCGACAGATATAAGTTCCAAATCCTAGGAAGCGATGGGATCTGGCGGCAAAAGGCCGACCCATGCGCCTTCGCAACCGAAATCCCACCTGCCAACAACTCGGTTGTTTTCACGTCTAATTACCAATGGCAAGATTCAACATGGCTAGACAAACGCGCCAATACCGATGCACTTACCTCTCCGATGAGCATTTATGAAGTTCACCTAGGCTCTTGGCGCAGCGGGCTTAATTATCGTCAACTTGCCGACGAGCTAACTGAGTATCTCAGCGAAACCGGGTTCACCCATGTTGAGTTCTTACCTGTCTCCGAGCACCCGTACGGACCGTCTTGGGGTTACCAAGTTACTTCCTATTTCGCACCCACCTCGCGTTTTGGCTCACCCGATGACCTTCGCTATCTCATTGACCGCCTCCATCAAGCCGGGATTGGCGTTCTAGTTGATTGGGTTCCAGCCCACTTCCCCAAGGATGAGTGGGCTCTAGCCCGGTTCGATGGCACCGCACTTTATGAACACCCAGACCCAAGACGTGGCGAGCACCCTGACTGGGGCACGTATGTCTTTAACTTCGGCCGCGCTGAAGTTCGAAACTTTCTGGTTGCTAATGCCCTCTATTGGTTCGAGGAGTTTCACGTCGATGGCCTGCGAGTTGATGCAGTGGCTTCAATGCTTTATCTCGATTATTCACGCAAACCCGGGGAGTGGGAGCCCAACCAATTCGGAGGGCGGGAGAACCTTGATGCAGTTGCGTTTCTGCAGGAGGTAAATGCGACCGTATACAAACGGTCACCCGGCGCGATCATGATCGCTGAAGAATCCACTTCTTGGCCGGGAGTCACCCAACCCACCCACTTGGGCGGACTAGGTTTTGGGTTCAAGTGGAATATGGGCTGGATGCATGATGCCCTCGGCTACATTCAACATGAGCCAATACACCGTCAGTACCATCATGATGAAATGACTTTCGCCATGGTCTACGCGTATAGCGAGCACTTTGTGCTGCCGATATCCCATGATGAAGTTGTTCACGGAAAAGGTTCCTTAGTGGGGCGCATGCCCGGTGACCGCTGGCAGCAATTGTCGAACTTGCGCGCATTCTTAGCTTTCATGTGGGCGCACCCAGGAAAAAAACTCCTCTTCATGGGTTCGGAGTTTGCGCAGTCAGGTGAGTGGGCGAGCCAGCGCAGCCTTGACTGGTCGCTCTTGCAATTTTCCGAACATGCCGGAGTCCTGCGTACTGTCTCGGACTTAAATTCTGTATACCGCTCAACCCCTGCACTCTGGCAACGCGATGACGATCCCGGCGGTTTCGAGTGGATCGACGCCGGTGATGCTCACGGAAATATTTTCACCTGGCTCCGTTGGGATAAGAATGGCCGACCGCTAGCCTGCGCGACGAACTTCTCCCCCACCCCTCATGAGAACTACCGTATTGGCCTACCCATTAGCGGCCGTTGGATCGAAGTACTGAACACCGATGCAGACGTCTATGGCGGTAGCGGTGTCGGCAATCTTGGCGGGGTAGAAGCCGTTGAGGTGCCATGGCAGGGACGCCCCGCCTCCGCGCAGCTGGTGTTGCCACCATTGGCCGCTATCTATCTGCGCTTTGATCCAAGCCCCGGTTGACCCCCGAGTTCATCAGGCTAGAAAAGCGCGTTGGCTAATGCCGTGCGCGCAGCGGGGACCGCGGGGTCCTCGCCCGCAAGGACGAACAACTCGAGTAAACGTGCCCGAACCAAGTCACGATCTGGACCACTTGTTGCCCTGACACAGGCAATGAGTCGATCAAATGCGACCGACCAGCGGCCCGCTAACGCATCGAAGTCAGCCGTCGCACATTGCACGCGCACATCAGCGACTGCATCTCGCTGCTCGGCGATCGCCCGCAGTGCTCCCTCATCTTCACCTTCGGTACGACGATAAAGGCCCACCGTGGCAAGCCCGGCGATTGCGTCACGCTCACTTGGATCAGCATCGAGAATGAGTTGATAGGCCGCCTCTGCGCCGGCCCAATCGCCGGATTCGATCGCATTGAACGCCGCATCAAATCTTGGATCGGTCGCAGGCTCGGTATCTGCTTCCGCAACCGCCGGCTCTTCCGACACCTGTCCTTGGTCATCGGTCACGGTGCCGGTCACCCCTTGCTCGGCGGCCACCTTCAATAACTCATCCAGGATCT
>JBAXHK010000044.1:0-8471 GCA_037138935.1 Actinomycetes bacterium | reverse complement strand
GCTGAGCGCCTTGCCGAGGATCTGGCAAAGGTTGCGGTCGTCGTCGATGCAGAGAACGATGGGCCGCACGGCGCCTCCTCCGCGGGTGATTGCTCATCGGCTGTCTTGGCTGAAGGGTTGACGCCTCAGCACTTGCGCAAGAGTTGCACGAGCGATTCCGCATAGGGAGGTCTCGCCACCCCGGCCTCGGTGATGATGGCGGTGACGAACCGCGCGGGTGTTACGTCGAAGGCCGGATGCCGCACGGGTACGCCTTCGGGCACGATCATCTGGCCGCCGATGATCGCCACCTCCGCCCGGCCGCGCTCCTCGATGGGGATGCCCGCGCCCGTGGGCGTGGTCAGGGCTGCGATCAGCCGCTGAGCCAGCCGTGCGAAATAAAGCGTAGGCGATAATGGTTTGGGTCCGTCCGACGCTTCCACCCCGGCGGGCGTGTCATAGACAAAGACCAGATCAAGATCGGATTCGGCGCTCATCTCGCGCCCGCCCAATTTGCCCAGCGCGATCACCGCGAAGCTGCCGCCGGGCACGCGCCCCGCGCTGCGCGCCAGTTCGTCTTCGACTTTCGGCAACAGGCCCGCAATGACGCTTTCGGCGATGGCGGCCAGGGCCGGGCCCGCCGCGCGCGGTTTCGCCGCCCCGTCCAGCACCTGCACGCCGACGCGGAAGATTTCTTCGCGCGCAAAGCGGCGGGCGCAGTCCAGCTGTTCTTCATATGATGCGCCAAACTGGCGGGCCAGCCGCCCGTCCAGGGCCTCGCGCGTGGGCAGGACTTTCAGAAAATCCGCATCCAGCAGCGCATCCAAGGTGGAAGGATTGCGCGCCAGATGATCCGAAAGCCGGGGCGCCGTGCCCACGATTTCCGCCAGTAGGCGCAAAAATTCATCCCGCGCCAGGAACAGCGAAAAAAGCTGTACGCCCGACGGCAGATTGGACAGGAAGTGGTCGAATTGGGTGAAGGCGGCGTCGGGATCGGCGGTAGCGGCCAGCGCCTTCAGAATCGCGGGCAGCAATTTGGTGAGAAGCTCGCGCGCCCGCTGGGACCGCATGGCGCGAATGCGGCCATGGTGCCAGCCGCGAATGGCCCCCGCCACATGGCTGGCATCGCCAAAGCCCATCCCGCGCAATGTTTCCAGGGTTTCGGGATCATCCTCCACGCCTGTGAAAACCAGATTGCCATTCGCGTCGGCCAGATCGTCGACGCGCTCGAACAGGCGGGCATAATGGCCCTGCACCGTTTCCAGCGTGCCTGTCAGATGCTTTCGAAATTCGTCCGCGCCGACAAAGCCCATGAAACAGGCGGTCAGCGCCACGCCCTCGTCGCTCTTGGGCACGGTATGGGTCTGTTCGTCCTCCAGCATCTGCAACCGATGCTCCAGGGTGCGCAGCTCGCGGTAAGCCGCCGTCAATTCGCCCGCCACGCCTTCCGTGATGGTGCCATGCGCCGCCAGCGCCCTCAGCGCGCCTTCGGTGGTGGGATCGCGCAGATGGTGATACGGACGCGGGCGACCGCGTAATTGGCCCGGACGAATGCCAACATGAGAAGCCCGCCGAAGCCAATGGAAATCGCGGTGGCATAGATCTGGAGCTGTAAGCCATCGATAACCACATAGGTTATAAGAACACCGGCAATCGAGCCGGCTACTCGTGCGATAACTCGAGTTGCGGTTCCGTTTTGGTCAGGCAGGCTGATCCATGCCACGGTCATTGGTATCCAATAGCCGTGCGGCCAGCCCAGATAGAGATAAGCCGACATCGCGATGGCCAAAGCGAGGGCTAGGCGAGCACCATGCCTAAAAAAGTCGTTCTTCGTGTTCAAATTCTCACGTAGTTGACGAAAATTATGGTCGCTCTGATGAGGAATTCGAAATGCGCGCGGTGCCCGGATCCCTGCTGGAACGACCGTTGCGGCAGTTTGGATGAGCCCGCCAATGGCGACGAGGCCCCCGGTCAGCAAGGCGGTCAGATGGTTCTCGGGGGCCCCTGAAAAAATCACGTAAGCGACCATGGACAACAACCCGATTAGTGCGCTGCGGCGACCTGCTACCCCAACATAACCACATATTGCACCCACGACCGCGACTAGTGGTACTTGGAAAACACCAAAATTTGCTACCAAGCCTCCGAGCAGGGCACTGATAGTGACCCAGAACGTGGCAGTCAACATGGTGCGCCAGCGCTGGCCAAATACTTGATCGACGTCGGCTAGGCCCACGAAGAGCGCACCCACGGCAAGTGGAATGGCATAAGGAGTAATGCCGGTATAGATGCACCAGGAAATACAGAGGGTGACAACAACCGCGCTACGGATCGAAGGGATCCATGCGACGGTGGTGACTTGGATCTTGGCTGCTCCCAGAGTGACCATCTTTAGGTGCCCGCGCATAGCACGACCATAATGCCCGCGCCTACAAGACCATGCACTTAGCCGTAGAACCTGCTGTCTGCGCTATGGGGTTCACCTAGGTTTTTCACTGGATTAGTCCTTGGGCTCGGCACCGGGGACCGCGTAGACAGCGCCTCGGTAGACTCGTCAGTCCTATGAGTGAAGCAACTGATGTCACCGATCGCGCCGATGAGCCGGTCGGCTACGACTTTGATGCAATTCAAGAGCGTTGGCTGCCCATTTGGGATGAGCTAGCCCCTTTTCGATCCGGGGGCCAAGGTGATACCCGGCCCAAGAAGTACGTCCTCGACATGTTTCCGTACCCATCCGGCGACCTTCACATGGGCCATGCCGAGGCGTACGCGCTAGGCGACGTTATTGCCCGCTACTGGGTGCAGCAGGGCTTTAATGTCATGCATCCGATCGCCTGGGACGCTTTCGGGCTGCCTGCCGAGAATGCAGCCATAAAGCGTAATGAGGATCCAATTCACTGGACCTACGAAAATATTGCGCAGCAAAAAGCTTCGATGCGTCGTTACGCCTGTTCATTTGACTGGGATCGGGTTTTCAATACCTGCGACCCGGAATACTACAAATGGAATCAGTGGTTCTTCCTGCAGATGTTTGAGCGCGGTTTGGCGTATCGCAAGGCAAGTAGTGTCAACTGGTGCCCGAATTGCCAAACGGTGCTGGCAAATGAGCAAGTTGTCAACGGAGTTTGTGAGCGCTGCGATACGGCTGTCACCAAAAAGAAATTGACGCAGTGGTATCTACGCATTACCGACTACGCCGATCGGCTACTTGATGACATGGAAGACCTTGAAGGCAAATGGCCGGAGAAAGTGTTGCTGATGCAGCGCAACTGGATTGGTCGCTCACGTGGTGCTGAGGTCGAGTTCGCTATTGAAGGGCGCGATGAGCCGGTTACTGTCTATACGACTCGCCCTGACACCCTGTATGGCGCAACTTTCTTCGTGGTGGCTGTCGACTCAGACCTCGCTGCTGAACTTGCTTTGGGAACTTCAGCGGAAGCAGATTTTTCGGCTTATCTCGAGAAGGTCAAAGGCACCTCGGAAATGGATCGGCTAGACCAATCCCGTGAAAAGACCGGTGTGTTCTTGCAGCGTTATGCAATCAACCCAGTAAACGGCGAACGTATCGAGGTGTGGGCATCGGATTATGTACTCGCCGACTACGGTACCGGTGCGATTATGGCCGTTCCCGCACATGACCAGCGCGACCTCGACTTCGCTCGTAAATTTAATCTACCGGTGCGGGTAGTTGTTGAGGCCGGTGAAGACCCATTAGCGACCGGGGTTGCCACGGCCGATGACGGACCACACGTTAACTCGGGCCCACTTGATGGCTTAGACAAAGTCGAAGCAATCGCTGCAATGAATCTGGTACTTGAACAACGTGGCACCGGGCGCCCGGCGGTTAACTACCGCCTGCGCGATTGGCTTATCTCGCGTCAGCGTTACTGGGGTGCACCGATCCCGATCATTCATTGCCCAACATGCGGTGAGGTGCCGGTGCCCGAAGCGCAGTTGCCGGTGCTGTTGCCCCCGGCCGAGGGCCTAGACCTCAAGCCGAAGGGCACCTCACCCCTTGGCGCTGCAATCGAGTGGGCCAGTGTTCTGTGCCCCAAGTGCGGTGAGCCAGCAACTCGTGACGCCGACACGATGGATACCTTCGTCGATTCCTCGTGGTACTACTTGCGTTATGTCGACCCGAATGACTCGACTCGGGCCTTTGACCCAGCAAAGGTGCGCGAATGGTTGCCGGTTGATCAATATGTGGGCGGTGTCACCCATGCAATCTTGCATCTGCTTTACAGCCGGTTCTTCACCAAAGTCCTTTACGACATGGGGCTGCTCGACTTCACGGAGCCATTCACGCGCCTACTGAACCAGGGCATGGTGGTGATGTCTGGCTCCGCAATGAGTAAGAGTCGAGGCAACCTGGTGCGGCTCTCAGATGAACTTGCAATTCACGGCGTCGATGCCATTCGTTTGAGCATGGTGTTCGCGGGGCCATCCGAGGACGATGTCGACTGGGCTGATGTCTCGCCAACAGGTGCGAAAAAGTTCTTAGCACGGGCTTGGCGCCTTTCCGGTGACGTAACAAGTGCACCCGGGGTTGACTTTAGTTCCGGTGACCGGCACCTCCGAAAGGCCATACATCGAGCAGTGCACGATGCGACTATCTCGATAGAGTCCTTCCGATTTAATGTTGCGGTGGCACGGGCCATGGAGTTAGTAAATGTGACCCGCAAGGCGATTGATAGTGGGTGTGGGCCAAATGATCCGGCCGTCCGTGAAGCCGCAGAGGCGGTGGCAATCATTTTGTCACTTGTTGCGCCTTACACCGCAGAAGATATGTGGTCGCGCTTGAGCCATGAGCCTTCGGTGGCACTTGCCGGCTGGCCAAAAGTGGATCCCGAACTATTGGTCGAAGAGTCGGTGATTTGTATTGTGCAAATCGCTGGCAAGGTGCGCGAGCGCCTTGAGGTTGCCCCCACTATCAGTGAGGACGAACTGCGGGCGTTAGCCCTTTCGGCCCCCGCAGTGCAGGCTGCGTTGGAGGGTAAGGGTATTAAGACGGTCATTGTGCGACCACCCAAGCTCGTCAACATTGTGCCTGAGTAGCCGGTTTTCGTTACGCTGCCCGTATGCCAGTTGCTGTCATTACCGATTCGACGGCCTACTTGCCGAGCGGGTGGGCAGCGAAGTACGGGATCTCGGTGGTGCCTGTGCAAGTCGTGGTCGCCGGCCAGCCGTATGACGAAACCGAAGATCAGCAAGCTGCGCGCGTAGTAGAAG
The DNA here is from genome assembly GCA_037138935.1 of Actinomycetes bacterium. Taxonomy (GTDB): domain Bacteria; phylum Actinomycetota; class Actinomycetes; order S36-B12; family S36-B12. The sequence goes on along the minus strand of JBAXHK010000044.1, from coordinate 3,263 downwards.
CACTCGAGCAGTGGCATCCGGTCACGACTTCACGTCCTTCACCTGAACGTTTCTTTGAATGCTTTCGGTCAGCCCAAGAGGCAGGGGCCACGTCGATAGTGGTGGCAACGCTTTCAGCTGCGATGTCAGCAACATATGAGTCAGCGTTACTTGCGGCGAAGGAGTGCACGATTCCGGTGCGGGTAATCGATAGCCGCAGCATCGCCATGGGCCTTGGCTTCGCGGTAATTTCTGGTGCCGAGGCGGCCAGGCTGGGTGCCAATGAGTTTGACGTCACCTCAATAATCGAGCGGCGCGCAGAAGCCAGCCGAGTATTCTTTTATGTCGATACTTTGGAGTATTTGCGCCGCGGTGGGCGAGTTAGCTCGACGCGAGCGGTGGTGGGTCAAGCCCTTAAAGTTAAGCCACTTTTGCAACTCGTTGATGGGCACGTGCAGCAAGTTGACAAGGTGCGCACGGCATCAAAAGCTTTGGCTCGATTAGCTGATCTAGCGGTTGAGGCAGTAGGTGATGCTGAGGTGGATATCGCTGTTCAGCATTTGTCGGCACCCGAGCGGGCGCAACAACTTGTTGATATGTTGCAGGAGCGGCTACCAGCCGCCACCATCGTGCAGTGCCCGGTAGGTGGAGTTGTCGGTGCACATGTGGGCCCGGGGATGGTTGCTGTCGTAGTGGCACCGAAAGTTGATTGGCTTTGACCCCGTGGTTATGGGTGCTTGTTGCCGGCGCAGTTGGTTATCTTCTTGGCTCGATTAGTCCGGCGGTTTATGTCGCGCGGGTATTCGGGGTTGACCTTTATGCCTCAGGTTCTGGTAATCCCGGTGCCACCAATGTGGGCCGCACTTTAGGGGCGCGCTGGGGCGTCATTGTCGGTGTCATAGATATTGCCAAAGGCTTTGTGCCAGCGGCCCTGTTCGGAATTTACGTCGGTGAGATTGCCGGTGAAGTTGCCGGATTAGCCGCGGTGCTCGGCCACATCACTTCACCATTCTTGAAAGGCCGTGGTGGCAAGGGGGTTGCGACCACCTTGGGCGCAATCCTTGGGGTGCAGCCGTGGCTGGCCATCCCGGTGCTCATTACTTTTGGTATTGGATTGGCTATTTGGCACCGCGTTGGCCTCGGCGCGGCCCTAGCAGCAATCGTTTTGGCACTTAGTGGGGTAGTCGGGTGGGCCGCCGGCTTACTGGATCCATCTGATGCGGTTTTCGCGGTAATGATGGCCGGTTTGGTGCTGGGCCGGCATATCGGCAATGTCCGCCGAGCGGCCTTGCACTAGCAAACTCGCGTTGTCCACAAAGTGGCTCTGCGGTCAATTTCATCCACAGGTCGGTAATTGACCGCTGACTTTAGTCCGGTGACTTCTTAGCGTCGCGGTATGACTTTGCGCACCGTGGTTGCTGACCGCTTTCATAAGCAGGCGCCGGCGGTGGCAGCAGCAACCAGCGATCGCCTCTACCGAATTGCGAGCCAGTGGACTCCGGCCCCGCCGGCAGAACTGCCGGCCGATGCTTTTGCCGCCGCCATCGCGGGCCCGCCGCCAAGGGCTCGGGTATTCAACTTAGATCGGCGGGCCTGGCGCGGGCTCCTAGTGATCGTGCTCGGTGCTGCACTTATTGCCGGTTGGATGTGGTGGCAGGGCCGGCCGCGGGAAGTGGCACTTGCCCCAGAAGTGATAGCGAGTGGCGCTGCTGTCCCTGGGGCCATGAGCACCCCGGCTGCGGTATCTGGCCAAGTTGTTGTCCATGTCACCGGCGCGGTGAATAATCCAGGATTGGTGCATTTGCCCGCGGGGTCGCGTATTGCTGACGCGATCACCGCTGTCGGTGGCGCTAAAACGGCAAAAGCACTCGGGTCAGTAAATCTGGCCCGCGTCTTGATTGACGGTGAACAGATCGTCGTCGGGGCGCAGGCGGGTGCGGTTACCGGATCACCCGTTGACGCCAATGGAGTACTCAACCTAAATAGTGCAACCGAAACCGATTATGAATCCCTGCCCGGTGTTGGCCCGGTGCTGGCGGCTCGAATTATGGCTTGGCGCACGACAAACGGAGTATTTCGAAGTATTGATGAACTTGGTGAAGTAACTGGTATCGGGCCATCAATTCTCGAACAGATTCGTCCACTGGTCCGGGTTTGATTGATCTGCGCCTGCTGCTCCCAGCGGCGGCGGCATGGCTGGGCGCGGTGGTTCTGGTGGTTTCGGCGAATTCAGTCCCGCAACTTGTCGAACGCCATCAGCACGTACTTCTTGTTCTACTGATCGCCGCTACCTGCTTGGTGCCGACGTGGCTCTTCGCCTCTCGTATTGGCCGTCACCGCGCTGATCTGATTCGAACAGGTGCCTTCGGGCTCGCTATTGGAGTAGTGGCGGCGAGTTGGCAGATCCTCTCGCTCACCGCGCAGCCGTTGGCCGGGTGGGTTGATGCGGGTGCTACCGCCACCGTGCACGGCATTGTTATCGGGGATGCGCAGCGGCAAACTTCGCGCGGTCAAGTGATTTGGCAGTCGACTACTTCGAATCAGCTACGTGTTAACGCCACGCAAATTGAGGCCCGTGGCAAGGTGATTGCCAGTGGGCTGCCAATCATTATCCGTATCCCCGGTAGTGATGGCCTGCCGCCGTCTGGCACGCAGATTAAAGTGATCGGGCGGCTGGCCGCACCCTGGTTACCTGATACGGCAGCTCAATTAAGTGTTTCCGGTGCCGACCAGATCGAAATAATTGGTGATGCCGGCCCGATGGATCAAGTCGCAACGTCGATGCGTGCTGGATTGCGAGCCAGTGTTGCAAAATCCGAACCCAATGCGGCTGCACTTGTCACGGGTCTAGCCGTAGGTGACGAATCACTGCAGTCCGATGAACTTGACAATGCCATGCGCAACTCCGGGCTCTCACATTTGACCGCGGTGTCAGGCGGGAATGTCGCAATTGTTTTAGTGGTAGTTCTCGGTATTGCGCGTTTACTCCGGCTTAGACTGCCGGGCCGCATTATCTTTGCACTGATTGCTCTGACCTATTTCGTAATTTTGGTGCGCCCGCAACCAAGTGTCTTACGTGCGGCGGTGATGGGCGCCGTGGTGCTCGTTGGCATGTTGGCGGGTGGCAGGCGGGGTGGGCCCGCGGTGTTGTCGACCGCGGTGATCGTGTTAATAGTGATCGCCCCGGGTCTGGCGGTTTCATGGGGCTTTGCGCTCTCGGTGGCAGCTTCGGAAGGGCTCATTCTGCTTTCACCGCTGGTTGAGAGGTGGCTGGCAAGCCAGCG
>JBAXHK010000043.1:0-8584 GCA_037138935.1 Actinomycetes bacterium | reverse complement strand
CGGCGTCGGCCCAGAACGCACCGGGTGCATTGAATGCGGTGAGTGCATGACCGGATGTCGCCACGGTGCCAAGAATACGCTGCCTAAAAACTACTTAGGGCTTGCAGAATTAGCCGGCGCAAGGGTGCACCCGCTTACAACCGTGACAGGTATTACTGAGCGCGCCGGTGGTGGATATGAAGTCACTACCGTTCGGACCGGGATCCATTTAGGTAAGCGCACCAGGTCATTTAGTGCCGCCCATGTGATCATGGCCGCGGGCACATTTAATACCCAGAAGTTATTGCACCAAATGAGTGATTCGGGTAAATTGCCGCGCCTATCGAAGAGGCTGGGCCGCTTATCTCGGACTAATTCAGAATCAATTCTCGGTGCCGTTGCAAAGTCTCTAGACTCCGACTACACGCAAGGGGTCGCCATTACTTCGAGTTGGTATCCGGACCCAAATACCCACGTCGAACCCGTTCGTTATGGCAAGGGCTCGAATTCAATGGGGCTATTGCAGTCGGTCATCACTGTTCCGCAATTAGGTAGAGCCCGCTGGCAGACCTGGGCCGGTGAACTCGTTCGGCAACGGCGCAATGTGGCTTCATTGCTTAATGTGCGCCACTGGAGTGAACGAGCGGTTATCTCATTGGTGATGCAACCGGTCGATAACTCGCTAACCATTGTCGGCAAAAAATCACGTTTTGGCCGTTGGCACCTAACCACCAAAAAAGAGGAATCCAATCCGGCGCCTACTTACTTGCCGTTGGCCCATGAGGTGATCAAGCGGGTTGCCGAAAAAATCGGTGGGGTTCCAGGTAGCAGTGTGTTCGAAAACTTTGATGCCGCGGTGACAGCGCACTTCGTTGGCGGTTGCGTAATCGGTGCCGATGATGAACACGGGGTGATTGATGCTTACCATCGGGTTTTTGGTCACCCGGGTCTGCATGTCGTTGATGGCGCTGCCATCACCGCAAATCTTGGCGTCAACCCCTCTTTAACCATCACCGCGCAAGCCGAGCGGGCCATGGCTCTGTGGCCAAATAAGGGCGAAGTGGACCCGCGCGCAGATCTGGGCGAGCCCTATGTGCGGGTGCAGCCGGTGGCCCCCAAGAATCCGGTGGTCCCCGATCACGCCCCGGCAGCGCTGCGGCTACCGATTGTGGCCCTCTAACTGCCAATATGGGTAAGCACAGCCACCGAGTTTAAATACCTGAAGCGGCCCGAACTGCCCGTGCGGTAATTACCCGGGCCAGATGCTCCCGGTAATCGGCCTTGGCATGGAGGTCACTTGTCGCCCGAGTGCCATCGGCCGCGTGCATGGCGGCCGCGGTGATGTCAGCCGCCGATGATGCGCCGACGAGAGCAGCCTCCACCGTGCTGGCCCGAACGGCTGTCGGCGCCATATTGGTTAGGCCGATGCGGGCCTCCTTGATGACTCCTCCCTCGACATTGACAACCGCTGCCACGCCGACAATTGCCCAAGCTTGCGCGGTGCGGTTGAATTTCGCGTAATGGCTGCCCCAGTCGCATTTGGGGATACTGAAACTTACGAGGATTTCATCCGGGCCAACAGCTGTGGTGAAGTAATCAAGAAAGAAGTCTTTGGCCGCGACGGTCCTTCGACCACCAGGGCCGGCGATATTGAAGGAAGCATTCAGAGCCAGTGCCGCCGCCGGGACATCACCAGCGGGGTCGGCATGAGCTAGCGCCCCACCTGTAGTACCGCGGTGCCGAATTGCCGGATCGGCCACGGTGGCCGTGGCTTGTGCCAATAGGAGCGCGTGTTTTTGCACCAGTGGGTTGCTCATTACTGCGTGGTGCGTGGTGGCAGCGCCAATGGTGATCGAGCCACCATCTTCACGAACTCCGAGCATTTCGTCGATAGCACCGCAATCTACAAGCACGGACGGCTCGGCCATTCGCAATCTGAGTACGGGTACTAGTGATTGCCCACCTGAAATGATCTTGGAATCTTCACCGCCAGCCTTCAGTGCGGCGATTGCTTGGTCGATCGTGGTCACCTTTACGTAATCAAATTCGACGGGAATCATTTCGCTCCTGCCTTAGCCGCCTGGATTGTTCGCCACACGGTTTGTGGCGACGCGGGCATTGCTACATCATTAACACCGAGGTGCCGCAGAGCGTCGACTATGCCGTTGATGATTGCCGGTGTTGAGGCGATCGCGCCGGCTTCGCCAACGCCCTTGGTGCCTAGCGGGTGACTAGTCGACGGGGTGACCGTGGTGCCGGTATCGAACGATGGTAGATCAGCTGCACTGGGGATCAGATAATCAGCGAGGCTTGCGGTCAACAAGTTGCCGTCCTCGTCGTATTCGGCGCCTTCAAATAATGCTTGGGCAATTCCTTGGGCAACGCCTCCGTGAACTTGGCCTTCGACGATCATGGGGTTCACCTGTATGCCGACGTCGTCGACGCACACGTACTTGCGCAATTTGACTTGGCCGGTTTCAGTGTCTACCTCCATCGCTGCGAGGTGGGTGCCGTGGGGATATGAGAAATCCTCAGGGTCGATGGTGGCCTCGGCTTGCAAGGTTGGTTCAACGCCCGGTGGCAGGTTGTGTGCGGTGAATGCCTCAAAGGCGACTGCGCCTAGCGCCTGTGACTTACTCGGGTCGCCCTTAACATGGAAACTGCCATTGACGAATTCTAGGTCTGCTGCACTGCACTCAAGTTGATGCGCGGCAATCAACCGGGCTTTCTCAACCAGCCTTTCACTCGCGGCTTTGATTGCCTGACCGCCAACTGCAAGTGATCTGGAGCCATAGGTATCCATACCGTACGGCGAGCGCCCGGTGTCGCTGTGAATTACCTCAATGTCTTCAACCGGAACTCCAAGGATGCTACTGGCGATTTGGCTCCAAGCCGTCTCGTGGCCTTGACCGTGTGGCGAAGTACCGGTTACTACTTCGATCTTGCCGGTCGGAAGAGCTCGGACGGTGCAGTGCTCCCAGCCGCCAGCGACATACTTAAGTGCGCCGAGGGTACGCGAAGGTGCAAGGCCGCACATCTCGGTGAACGTTGAGATGCCAATGCCGAGCTGCACCGGATCACCAGATGCCCGACGCCGTGCTTGTTCAGCTCGCAGACCGTCGTAATCGAACATGGCGAGAGCTTTTTCGGTTGCCGCCTCGTAGTTACCGGTGTCGTAAGTCAGACCTGCGACAGTGGTGTAGGGGAATTCTTCGTGTGTAATCCAGTTCTTCTTGCGCAACTCCATGGGCTCCATGCCGATTTCGGCCGCTAGCTCATCGATGATTCTTTCTATCGCATAGGTGGCTTCAGGCCGGCCGGCACCGCGATAGGCATCCGTCGGCGTCTTATTAGTAAACACACCCGTGCAGGTGAAGTCATAGGAATCCATTTTGTAAATCGCCGGGTACATGAACATCCCAAGAAGTGGAACCCCAGGGGTAATTATCTGCAGGTAGGCACCCATATTGGCCAAGAGCGTGACCTTGAGGCCTAGTATCTTTCCGTCCTTGGTGGCAGCGATTTCGATATCCTGAATTTGGTCGCGGCCATGGTGGGTTGCGACCATGTTCTCGCTTCGAGTCTCTGTCCACTTAACCGGACGACCAAGTTTCTTCGCGAGATTCGTGACGAGGATTTCCTCGCGGTAGCACTGCAATTTCCCGCCGAAGCCACCGCCCACATCCGGTGCGATTACGCGTAAATTGTTCTCGGGTATTCCAGTAACAAGTGCTAGTAGTACGCGGAGTACGTGCGGAATCTGGGTTGATGACCAGATGGTGATTTCGTCGCTCATGCCCATTGGCGCGGCAACCACCGAGCGGGGCTCCATGAATGTTGGAATTAGGCGTTGGTTTATGAAACGTCGAGCCACGACGACATCTGCTTTGGCCCGGGAAGCCTCATAATCGCCGCATGGCATCTTGTACACATAGCAAGCGTTGGTCTCGATTTCGTCATGGACAAGTGCACTGCCGCTTGTGAGTGCTGCTTCCATATCAGTAACGGCGGGCAATGTCTCATATGAGACTTCGATGGCATCCAGCGCGTCAACAGCGGCAGCGACGCTGGTCGCAAGGACAACTGCAACGCAGTCACCAACTTGCCGGACCTTGTCGATCGCTAGAGCTGGAAATGCTGGCATCTTTATGTCGTCGGTGACCGGCCAGACGCACGGTACTCCGCCATTTAGTTCGCCGAGTTCTTTGGCGCCGTATGCCGCTACGACACCTGGTTGCTTCAGCGCCCCCGATACGTCAAGTTTTGTAATTTTCGCGTGTGCCATCGGGCTGCGCAAAATTGCCATGTGGACAGTGCCGGGTAGCTGGATGTTGTCGGTCCAGTTAGTTTGCCCGTGCAGGAGGTGCGCATCTTCCTTGCGCCGGATCGGCTTACCGAGTGCGGTATCGGTATCGAGTGCAGCGGTCATTTCGCACCTTTCGTGGGGCCGGCCGACATGAGATCAGCGGCATATGAAACTGACTTAACGATGTTGTGATACCCGGTGCAGCGACAAAGATTGCCTTCTAGCCCTTCGCGGATTTCCTGCTCTGAGGGCTTCGGATTTTCCGACAGCAGATCCACCGTGGCCATAACCATGCCCGGGGTGCAGTACCCGCATTGCAAGCCGTGACACTCCTTGAATGCGGTTTGCACCGGGTGCCACTCGCTGCCATCGGATAGGCCCTGGATAGTTGTGACTTCGCTTCCGTCCGCTTGTACCGCCAGGACGCTGCAGGATTTGACGCTGCGTCCGTTTAATAGCACCGTGCAGGCACCGCAGTTGGAGGTATCACACCCGACGACGGTACCGACCCGGCCGATGTCCTCGCGGAGCCAATGGACGAGCAGTTTGCGTGGCTCAACCTCGCCGCTGTATGAAGTGCCATCGACGGTCACGGTGATGTGGGCCATAAGGTTCCTTCCAGCTGGGACTGTGATGAAGGTCACCGTACAGAAGTTCCGGACTCTTCGCGCGCTGACTGAAAAAGTTCTTTCCGGCTAGGCTTCAGGCAATGGCCAGCGACCCAATAATTGAAACACCCTCTACCCCCGAGATAGTCGACTCGGGGAATTTGCCGTCGCCACACCTAGGTTGGGCGATCTTGGTTGCCGTCTTGGGGTTTTTGCCCCTAGGGATAATTGCCGTGATTCAGGCATTTCGGGCGGGTGCGGCCTTGCGGGCCGATGAGGTGGCAAGGGCCCGCAAACTCGCTACCTCCGCCAAGTGGTGGATTATCAGCGCCGTCGTGGTGGGGTTGCTGGTGGATTTGGTAATCCTCGGCGCCTTTATGTTTCTAGGTGCTTTCGGAAATTAGCGGCGGCGCCCAATTGGAGCAGCACCAACACTCAATGACCTACGGCTCTTAGCGAGGTCGTAGGCTTCGACGGTGACCGATGCGCAACCAACAGTCTTAGTAGTTGACTTTGGTGCGCAATACGCCCAGCTGATTGCCCGGCGGGTGCGCGAGGCAAATATCTACTCTGAAGTCGTCCCGCACACCATCAAAGCGGCAGATTTAGCTGCGCGAAAGCCAGTGGCGATCGTGCTCAGCGGCGGCCCGTCAAGTGTCTATGTGGCAGGTGCACCCCGCTTTGATGAAGCAATCTTGGACCTGGGGATTCCGGTATTCGGTATCTGCTACGGCTTCCAAGTTATGGCTCAGTCGCTGGGCGGCAAAGTCGTAGAGACAGGTCTCCGCGAATTCGGTGGCACCATAATGCAGGTCGCCGCGCCCGGTTCGCTTTTTGCCGGTCTGCCAAGTGAGCAAAGTGTATGGATGTCACATGGTGACTGCGTATCTGAAGCTCCAGGCGGGTTCACGGTTAGTGCGGTTTCGGCCGGTGCTCCGGTCGCGGCATTTGAGAACCATGAACGGCGGATGGCCGGAGTCCAGTTTCATCCGGAGGTGCTCCATAGCGAGCATGGTCAGGCTGTTTTAACGCGCTTCCTTTATGACATAGCAGGCATTGAACCAACCTGGACGATGCTCAATGTCATCGACGTGCAGGTGGCGGCGATCCGCGAGCAGGTTGGTAGCGCTCGAGTTATTTGTGGCCTATCGGGAGGTGTTGATTCAGCTGTTGCTGCAGCATTGGTGCAGCGTGCGGTAGGTGATCAACTTACCTGCGTTTTTGTAGATCATGGGCTGCTACGCAAGGGTGAGGCTGAGCAAGTCGAGCGTGATTTCGTGGCAGCCACCGGAGTTAAACTTGTGGTCGCAGACGCCGCCGAGCGTTTCCTAAACGCACTTGCTGGCGTCACCGACCCCGAGACAAAACGCAAGATCATCGGCCGTGAATTCATTAGAGTGTTCGAGGAAGCTGCGCGAGGAATTGTTGAGTCGTCCGACGGCGAGCCGGTTGACTTTTTGGTGCAGGGCACGCTGTATCCAGATGTCGTCGAATCCGGTGGTGGGAGTGGTACCGCAAATATCAAAAGCCACCACAATGTGGGCGGGCTGCCCGATGATCTGAAATTTCGCCTAGTCGAACCGTTGCGCGCCCTGTTTAAAGATGAGGTACGACAGGTCGGACTCGATCTAGGTTTACCGCCGGCGATTGTCTGGCGCCACCCATTCCCGGGCCCGGGCTTGGCTATCCGCATAGTCGGCGCCGTAGATGCTGACCGCCTAAGAATTTTGCGGGCTGCTGATGCAATTGCTCGCGAGGAGTTGACCGCGGCGGGGCTAGATCGTGACGTGTGGCAATTCCCCGTGGTATTGCTGGCTGAGGTGCGCTCGGTTGGAGTTCAAGGCGATGGCCGTACTTATGGCCATCCGGTAGTTCTTCGCCCGGTAACAAGTGAAGATGCCATGACCGCGGATTGGTCTCGGCTTCCCTATGAGGTGCTAGCTCGGATTTCGACGCGCATCACCAACGAGGTTCCAGAAATTAATCGGGTTACGTTAGACATAACCAGTAAGCCGCCGGGCACGATTGAGTGGGAGTAAATCTGATGATGTCCACGTTACGCACCGGGGCCTTAAACCTGCCGGTTCCGTCATTTCGGCGCTGTTTTTTGACGGATCGAGCAGGTTTAGCTGATTGACGGGTAGCCCGGGTGCACTTAGGCGGTGTCAACAACCATGAAGGCCTCGGCTAGCCGGCCTTCAGGTAGCCCGGCTTCGGCGGCCTGCAGCGATAGCCAGCCGGTGATGCGGCCGGCGAGATCGTCCATATGTGCGGTCTGACTCGCATGTGCGTGCAGCGCGGCCAATTTCATCTCGAACTTGTCCGTGACATCGACATAGTGATTCGAGGTTGGTGCACCCATGACCCAAACCTCGCCGACGGTCCAATCTGCCAGGCCCTCATCTTTGATGAGCGAAGTGTGGGCAAACGGATTGCGGGCATCTGGGTAGATAGCGGAAATCGAAGCCTCGCCGGCCGCTAGGTGGTCTGGATGTGAGGCGTAGATGCGTTTCCAATTGCGATCGGGTGACTGCATCAGCACCCGCTGGGGGCGAACCTGGCGAATAACCCGGCTCAGGTCGCGCCGTAGGTCATGGGTAACGGTGAGTTCGCCGTCACGGTACCCGAGAAATCTGATATCGCTCACCCCGAGCACGGCACCGGCGGCCCGCTGTTCGGCTTGCCGGATCCCGGCGATATCAGCGCGCGGAACTGTTGGATCTGCGCCGCCGGCGTCACCGTCGGTGATGATGCAGTACGTGACCGCAATACCCTCCTCAACCCAACCGGCGATGGTTCCGGCAGCCCCAAAATCCACATCATCAGGGTGGGCGGTAATGACCAGGATCCGCTCCACGGTGGCTTTCTCGAGCATGACTCTCCTTGATTAACCCCGGATAGGGGGAATTCGCCACTTTCCGGGGCAAATTACACGACTGTTGTTTGCTGATTGCCCATGTCCCACTCGTCACTTCTGTCACGCGCATGACACGATAGGCGGGTGCTTCCCCGCCGTAAAGGGCATTGTGCCCTGCCTGATGATCGACCCATGGGTCGAGGTACTCGACCGCCGCGGGTCGGCCTCGTCGCGGGGTTCGTCGCGGTGGCACTGATAATTGGGATTCCGATCGCCCAAGCCGGCGATGGTGTTTGGCAGCCCAGTAGTTGGACCGGCCCCTTGGCCGGGGCCCCCGTGCCGGGCCAGGGGTTACCTCCGGCAGCAGCACCGGGCTACCCGGTGGCGTTACCGCCAACTTATGACGTCGGTGCCGAATACGAAGGCCAAGCCCAATGTGATCCAGTCGCTAAACCAGGGACCCAGCGGCTTGCAGATTTAATCCAAGCTACTTACGGCGCCGATCAAACGGTTTGGATTCCGCGCGCCTGCGATATTGGTGGGCAAAGTGAGCACAAGGAGGGCCGCGCTCTCGACTGGATGACCAGCGTACGGAACGCTCAGCAGCGCGCGAACGCCGAGACTTTCTTGAACTGGTTACTCGGACCCGATCAAGTGGGAACCCCGTACGGCAACGCTATTCGCCTTGGCGTGATGTACATCGGCTGGAATGACCGCATTTGGCGCGGATACGACATCAATCGCGGCTGGACCGAACTTAAGGGTTGCTTCAGTAAACCGGAGCAGGGTAATGACACGGTTTGCCATCGAAACCACATCCATATTTCATTAACG